>NZ_QSKB01000015.1:0-59504 GCF_003469085.1 Collinsella sp. AM29-10AC | reverse complement strand
AAGGGGTGGGGAAAGGTGTTGAAAAATGGGGCGGTTCCCCATATTATTAATGACGTCGACAGGCGGGGTGGTTCCCCGCGTACGTGCCATCTGAGTAACCGAGGGGAGGGCGCACATGGGAATGACTGGTGCATACGAGCGCAATCTCGATGCAAAAGGTCGTCTGTCCCTGCCTGCACCCCTTCGCGAGGAGCTTGGAGAGCACGTTCGCGTGTTCAAAGCCCTGGATGTCGATGCTCTGTACGTGTTCTCTGCCGAGGCCTTCGATAAGTGGGTCGAAGGACTCTTCGCGGGTCGTGAGGGCCACGAGGGTTTTAACCCGCGTGACATTAACGACCAGAAGCTCATGAGGGCGATCAACAAGCGCACTACGTCGATGGACGTGGATAGCGCCGGTCGTATCGGTCTTTCCGAGTCTCTCCGCAAGCAGGCGAACCTCGACCGCGAGGTCACGGTTGTGGGCAACTACGACCACCTTGAGGTTTGGGATCGCGCCGCGGCCGATGAGGACGATGACGATGAGGCCCTGCTGGACCTCTTCTTCTCGTAAGGGCAAGGCACGGGTAACGGATGGAGCGTGGGATCTTGACACAAGAATATCGGCATGAACCTGTCATGCTCGGCGAAGTGCTTGAGTCGCTGCGGCTAAAGAGCGGCTCCGTTGTCTGCGATTGCACCCTTGGCGGTGCCGGCCATTCGGTAAAGATGGCCGCGCAGGTGGGGGAGACGGGCCTTTTGCTCGGCGTCGATCAGGACGACATGGCCCTCGAGGCCGCTGGCGCCCGTCTGGACCGCGAGGTTCCCGGCGTTCCGCACCAGCTGCTGAAGGGCAACTTCGGCGACTTGGACGAGCTGCTTTGCTCGGCCGAGGTGCCCGGGGTCGATGGCTTCCTGTTCGATTTGGGCGTTTCGTCACCGCAACTCGATATCCCTGGCAGGGGCTTTTCGTATAACGAGGACGCCCCATTGGACATGCGGATGGATCCGGGTAATAACACCTTAAACGCAGCTGAGGTCATCAACACCTATAACGAACACGACCTCGCCCGGATTCTACGCGTCTACGGCGAAGAGAAGTTCGCCTCGCAGATCGCGCGCGAGATCGTGCGCCGCCGCGAGCAAGAACCGATCGAAACCACCGGCCAATTTGTCGAGATCATCAAGGCGGGTATCCCGGCTGCCGCTCGTCGGCATGGCGGACACCCGGCCAAGAAAAGTTTCCAGGCCATTCGCATCGAGGTCAATCACGAGCTCGATGTGCTCGAACGAGGGCTTGATGCCGCCACCAGGTGGCTCAACCCGGGCGGACGTATCTGCGTCATCTCGTATCACTCGCTCGAGGACCGTATCGTAAAGAATCACTTTAAGGAGATGAGCCAGGGGTGCACGTGTCCGCCGGAGATTCCGGTGTGCGTGTGCGGCAACGTGCCGATACTCAAGGTCATCACTCGCAAACCCTTGGTTGCCCAGCCTGATGAGGTTGAGCGCAACCCTCGGGCGAGATCAGCCAAAATCCGCGTGGCGCAGCGTCTGTAGGCGCGACCGCGCGATATTGGACCTCCCGCTCGCACCATAAACGAAGCTTAAACATACTACCAACGTACTCGGGATGGGAGGCGGCATATCATGGGCTACGACACTTCAAGCGCAGCACTCGCCTATGATATGAACGCCATGCCCGCCTATCGTGAGACGCCGCAGGCCCCCGTTGCTCCCCGTGAGCAGCGCACGCCGCGCTTTGATGTCTACACGGGCGCGGGCCGTCAGGCAAACCAGGCGGTAAGCCCGGTTTTCATGAGCGTTCTTAAAACGTTTTGCATCATTGCGGCTATCTTCATGACGATCGGCGTCGCCCGCGTGGCGCTCGCCGGCGTTACGGCCCAGGTGCTCAACAGCAACGCCGAGCTTACCAACACGCTCGAAAAGGCGACCGATGAGAGCTCCGACCTGGAGGTCATGCATTCGGTCTATGGCGCCGACACGCGCATTCGCGACCTTGCGGGCGCTTATGGCATGGTGGAGCCCAGCGAGAGCGTTACACTTGACTTTTCGCAGGATGCAGCCGCGGGCGCCAACGCGACCGCGACCGCTCAGTAGCAAGACGGTAGCTGAGTATGACAAATGACTATCGCCGCGGTTCCGATGGGGGCCGCGGTTCTGGACGTCCCTCGTCGCGGGGACGTTCTGGTTATCAAGGAACGGGTCGGCAATCTTACAACGCCGGGCAGTCCCGTGGCAACGACCCGGCGTCGCGACTTCGCGGCTCGGGCGGCCCTCAAGTGCATAACACCAGGTCGCGCAAGAGTTCGTCGACCGAATGGCTCACAGGCACGCCTCTGCCTCGCCGCAAAGCCGTCATGGGCTTCATTGGGCTTGGCTTGGGCTTGGGCGTCTTTCGCCTTGCCGACTATCAAATTGTCGAAGCCGATAAACTGCGCGAGCGTGCCGATGCGCGCCGCCTGCTTGCGCAGACCCTCTATGCCAAACGTGGCACCATCTACGACCGCAACGGTAACGTGCTAGCGTCGTCGGTCGAATGTCGCAACATCGCCGTGAACCCCCAGCTTGTCGAGGATGTTGACAAGACGGTGTCGGCGCTGGTCAAGGCAACTGGAATCGATAAAAAGACCTGCCGCAAGCTCGTTGAGTCCGATGGAACCTGGGTGTATATCAAGCGCCAGGTGGACGAAGACGACGCTGCGGCGCTGGAGAAGAAGAACCTGCCCGGCGTGCTTTTTGAGCAGGCCATGAAGCGCGTATATCCATACGGCAATCTGGCATCGCAGGTGCTGGGTGTAGTGAATGTAGACAACGACGGCTTGACGGGTCTCGAAAAGCAATACAACAAGCTTCTGACCGGCACGAACGGCTCTCTCGTACGCGAGCGCGCGAGGGACGGCAGCTATATCGCGGGCGGTGCCTATAAAAAGGTGGCTGCGGTCGACGGCGTTGATATCGTGACGACGCTCGACGTCAATATCCAGCGTGCGGCCGAGGATGCCCTGGCAGAGGCTGTGGAGAAGACAAAGGCCAAGAACGGCTCGGCGCTGGTCACCGATCCTACGACAGGCGAGATCTTGGCAGCCTGCTCGTATCCGACCTACGACCAGACCAATTTGGAAAACGCCAAGACCGAGGATATGAACCTGCGCCTGGTCACCGACGCCTACGAGCCCGGCTCGGTCTTTAAGACGCTCGTGGCGGGCGCCGGCTTCGACTTGGGTGTCGTGCGGTCGAGTACGTCGTTTGAGGTGCCGGCGAGCATCAAGGTGGGCGACGATACCGTCACCGATGCCGACAAGCGTGACTACGCCATGACCATGGATGTGCGCGAGATGATGCGCCGTTCGTCCAACGTGGGTTTTGTCCTGGTGGGGCGCAAGATCGGTGCCGACGACTTTGCCGCCTATGTGGACAAGTGGGGCATCGGTCACAGCTCTGGTGTCGATTTTCCGGGCGAGAGCCTGGGCATCGTCAAGGAGCGTGACCAGTATGACGGCGCCACGCTGGGCTCGATGAGCTTTGGACAGGCGCTGTCTGTCTCGCCGATTGAGATCGCACGTGCCGTGGGCGGCATCGCCAACGGCGGCGTGATGATGACCCCGCACTTCTATAAGTCCAGCAAAGGCGACGAGAAGGACTGGGGCGAAGGCGAGCGCGCGATTTCGGAGGACGCCGCATCCCAGGTGACATCGTGCATGCAGACGGTCGTGTCTGAAGGCACGGGCGTTGGCGGCGCAGTTGACGGCTATGACGTGGCGGGCAAGACCGGCACGGCCGAACGTGCCGACGAGAACGGCGGCTACCTCAAGGAGAACTACATGTCGTCCTTTATGGGCTTTGCACCGGCACAATCGCCCAAGGTGCTGTGCTATATCACGCTCGACGGAACGCCGAGCGGCTCAGATGCCGCTGCGGTGCCGTTCCAGTCAATTATGGCCAACGCGCTCGACGTGCTGGGTATCCCGCACACGAAGTAGGGGGTTACAATCTTTGGGGCGTGGTTTGTTGTCCCATATGAGGGGTGTTCACATGCCCTGCACCACGCATGCGCGGCGCTGGGATACAATACGCCGATAGCATTATTTAGGTTTACAGGGGAGCTGCAATGATAGAGATCGCCGTCAACAACCTCGCGGCCGCAACAGGGGCCCGAACCGTGACGGGAGAAGTCGATCTGGTATGCCGCGGGTGCGTTATCGACTCGCGCCAGGTCGAGGAAGGGACGATTTTCGTCGCCTTTCCCGGTGAAAACGTCGACGGCAATGATTATGCTTCCCGTGCCGTCCAGTCGGGTGCCGGCGCCGTCGTGATGACGCGTGAGCCCGAGGCCGAGCTGGTCTCGCTGGCGCAGGACAAGGGCTGTGCCATCTTGCTGACCGATGATCCCGAGGAGTTTCTGCTGCGTTTGGCGCACGCGTATCGCCTGGAGCTTGGCTGCCTGGTCGTTGGCATTACCGGTTCCATCGGCAAGACGACGACCAAGGACGTGCTCGCCGCTGTGCTCGCCAAGCGCTATCGTGTCTGGGCCACCAAGGGCAATTTCAATAACCTGATCGGCATGCCGCTCACGGTGCTTTCCGCTCCGGCCGATACCGAGGTTCTGGTGCTCGAGATGGGCATGAACCATTTCCACGAGATCGAGCGCCTGTCCCAGTCCGCCAATCCCAACCTTGCCATCGTGAGCAAGATCGGCACCTCTCATATCGGCATTTTGGGCAGCCGCGAGAACATCGCCCGCGCTAAGGCCGAGATTGTACAGGGCATGTGCGCCGCCGGCGACTATTTGCCGCTGCTGGTTTTGGGCGGCGAGGACGACTTTACGCCGTTCATTCGCGACACGTTCGCCCAACCTGCTGGTATCGACGTGATGCTGGCCGGCGTCTCGGACGATGATGAGGTCCGCGCCCGCGACGTTCGCGTTGATGACGAAGGCCGTCCGGTCTTTACGCTCGATTTTGGCCAGGGTGAGACGATCGATACCATGCTTGCCATCCCCGGCGTGCAGTCCGTTCCTAATGCCGTTAAGGCCGCCGCGGTTGCCTATCGCCTGGGCGTGACGCCCGAGCAGATCGATGCTGCCTTTAGGGGTCTCACGATCACCGGACACCGCCAGGAGATCAAGCGCGCCAAGAGCGGTGCACGCGTCATCGATGACTCCTATAACGCCAGTGCCGAATCCATGGCTGCTGGCCTCGATCTGCTGTGCTCGCTTTCGTGCACGGGGTCTCGCATGGCGATCCTGGGCGAGATGGGCGAGATGGGCGATGAGGCTCCTCGCATGCATGAGCTCGTGGGCGCCTATGCCGCCGCCAAGAAGCTCGACATGCTGGCGTGCGTGGGTGGTGAGCTGGCCCAGCTTATGGCCGATGCCGCACGCATGATGGGCATGGACGAGGACCGCATCCAGGTGTTCTCCGATTATCAGCAGGTGCTCGACCGCATGGGCGGCGCGCTTGAAAAACATGATGTTGTACTGGTCAAGGGTTCCCGCTTTGTTGAGCTCGACCGCTTTGTGGAAGGTGTGTGCTAGCCCATGTTCGGCAATCCCTCGTATCCAACGTATCAGGCTTTTTTGGGGCTTGGCATCGCCGCAGCCATTGCGCTGCTGCTCATGCCGTGGTGGATCAAGCTGCTCAAGGTCGAGGGTATCGGCCAGCAGGTTCGTGCCGACGGCCCCAAGCGTCATTTGGTTAAGCAGGGAACGCCCACCATGGGTGGCGTTGTCATCCTCGTCGCGATCTCGCTGACCTGCCTGCTGATGGGCAAGCTCACCACCGAGCTCGTACTCGTACTGCTCGCCACGCTGGCGACCGGCGTGCTGGGCCTGATCGACGACCTGACCTCCGTTACGCATGGGCGCTCGCTCGGTCTGACGCCTCATGCCAAGATGATCGGCCTAACCATTATCTGTGTCACCTTTACGGTACTTGCCGTCAACTGGTGCGGCGTCGCCCCCGAGATTTGTTTTCCCGGTGGGTTGACGATCGACCTTGGCGTGCTTTCGACCACCATCTGCGGCTATTCGTTCCCGTGGCTCTATATTGTCTTTTGCTGGCTGATGATTGCCGGTCTTTCTAATGCCGTGAACCTGACCGATGGCCTTGACGGTCTTGCTGGCGGCACCTCCATGATCGCCATGCTCGCCATGGCTGCCATGGCGTTTTTGCACGGAGACGTGAACCTGTCCATCTTCTGTACCGCGTGTGCCGGTGCCTGCTTGGGCTTTCTGTGGTTCAACTGCTATCCGGCGAGCATCTTTATGGGCGATACCGGCTCGCTTGCTCTGGGCGCCGCGTTTGCCTGCACGTCCATCATGACCAACACCGAGGTCGTCTCCCTCATCATCGGCGGCCTGTTTATCGTTGAGACCCTGTCGGTCATGATTCAGGTTGTCTACTTCCATTTTACGCACAAGCGCGTCTTCCTTATGGCGCCCATCCATCATCATTTCGAAAAGAAGGGTTGGGCCGAGACCAAGGTCGTCATCCGTTTTTGGATTATCGCTGCGGCATTTGGTGCCGTTGGCCTTGCTCTGTTCTGCCAGTTGGGATAGTGGTCTTTCATGTCTCTTGCTGATGTCTTTAGCTTGCTCGTTTTGGGTCAGGGCAAATCCGGTCTCGATGTCGCCCGCTGGGCGCTGGCACATCCAGAGCGCGTAAGCGCCGTTACCGTGTATGGCGGCGGCACCTCTGAGCCCAATGACGCCACGCGTGCGCTCGAGGCTGCCGGTGCGTCGTTTGTCTATGGGACCGAACAGGTCGAGGGCGCCTATGACGTATGCGTGACGTGCCCGGGCATCTCGGAGTTCTCGGGCTTCTTTAAGGCCGGGCGCGAGCATGCCGCCCAGATTATGGGTGAGCCCGAGTTTGCCTATCGCCTGTCGCCCGATAACTGGATTGCCATCACGGGCACCAACGGCAAGACGACCACCACGTCGCTGACCGATTATCTGCTCAAGGCTTCCGGTGAGGCCAGTGTAGCTGTCGGCAACATCGGTGAGCCGCCTATCAACGAGATTGACGGCCGAGCCCACAACGAGTGGTTTGTGGCTGAGCTCTCGAGCTATCAGATTGCTACGACCACCGAGCTCCACCCTCGCGTGGCAGTGCTGCTCAACATCACTCCCGACCACTTGGGCTGGCATAAGAGCCATAAGAACTATGCGCTTGCCAAGATCAAGCTGTTTGACAATATGGTCGATGACGATCTGGTGGTTGTCGACGTCGAAGACGCCGGCATTCACGAGTTCGATGAGTACATCTATAAGCCGGGTCGCCGCATCTGCAAGGTCGCTTTTGACGAGCCCGAGGGTGCAGACGCCGCCTTTGTGCGCGACGGCAAAATGGTCGTGCGCCTGAAGGGCGTCGAGACTCAGCTTGTCGCCACGTCCGAGCTCAAGATTTCGGGCCACCACAATGTCATCAATGCCTTATGTGCCGCCACGGCTGCTCTGGCCGTCGGTGCCGATGTCGATGGTGTCCGCCGCGGTCTGGCCTCGTTCCAGCCGCTCGAGCATCGCGTGGAGCCGTGCGGCGAGATTGACGGTGTGCGCTACGTCAACGATTCCAAGGCGACCAACACCGACGCGGTCGAGAAGGCACTGACGGCATTTCCCGATGACGACGTGATCTTGCTGCTCGGCGGCCACGATAAGGGCACGCCGCTCACGGACTTCGCGCGCGTTGTTATGGATAACGTGCGCTCGGTCGTCTGCTTTGGCGATGCGCGCGAGCGCTTCACCGCCGCTATGGACGAGGCCGATGTCGATGGCGATGTGGATATCGCCCAGGCGGATGACCTACGCGATGCCGTGGACGTTGCCCGTTCGCTGTCGAGCCGTGGCGACGTGATCTTACTTTCTCCTGCCTGCTCTTCGTTCGATGAGTTCTCGGGCTATGAGGAGCGCGGCCGCGTGTTTAAGGACTATGTGGCCCAGCTTGCCGCTGCAGCGAAATCGCAAATGGAATAGGGGTTGCCGGTGAGAGAGGAGAGCCCCCGACAAGGTATGAGGACGCCCGACTCGGACCGTGCTTCCTCGCGGCGTAGCACACCGCGTTCCGGTCGCGGCGGGCAGTCGTTTAGCGAACGCTATATTGCCGGCGTTCCCGCCCGCATCATGCGCCCCCGTCTGATATTCATGGCCTGTCTGTTTATCTTGGTGTGTTTTGGCCTGCTGATGGTGTACTCGGCGTCTTCGGTCGAGGCACTGCACGAGAATGGCTCAGCGACGTTTTTTCTGGGTCGACAGGCTGCGTTTGCCGTGGTTGGTGTTCTGGCGCTGATTGCCATCGTGCGCGTTTTGCCGGACAGCTGGTTTGGGGAGGATGTGCTCAGGATCTTCCTCATAGGCATGATAGGGCTACTGTTTCTGGTGTTCTTGGTGGGCAGCGGCAGCCGTGGCGCCACGCGCTGGCTCAACATCGCCGGCATTCAGTTCCAGCCTTCCGAGTTTTTAAAGCCATTTGCCATTGCGTATTCGGCCATCATGCTTGATCGCTTCTTTTCGCCCGGTGGCAACATCAACGAATTCCTTCGCAAGATGGGCATCTACCTGGGCATTTCGCTCTTTCTGATCTTTATCCAGCCCGATTTCGGTACCGTCCTGATCATCCTGCTGACCCTCATGTGCATGGCGTTGTTTGCGGGTCTCGACCCGAGATTTATCATCGGCGTGCTAATCTTCGGCATTCTCGTGATCGTGATTGCACTTGTCGCAGAGCCGTACCGTATGGTGCGTATTCAGGTTGCCTTGAACCCTTGGGCTGATGAGTATGGTGACGGCTATCAGGCCACGCTTGCCATCATGGCCTTTGCCTCGGGCGGTCTGTTCGGCCGTGGCATCGGCAACTCAACCATGAAGTACTCGTATCTGCCCGAGGCGCACAATGACTACATCCTGGCCATCATTGGCGAGGAAGTCGGCTTTGTCGGAACCGTGCTGTTCTTCTTGGTGTTTGCGATGCTGATCTACTCGGCGTTTCGCATTGCCGAGCAGGCGACCGATCGTCGGGGCGCGCTTATGGCGTCTGGCTCCGCGGTCATTCTCGCGGTGCAGTTTTTGATTAACGCGCTTGGCATCCTCAACGTGTTTCCCATGACGGGCAAACCGTTGCCGTTTATTAGCTACGGCGGTTCGTCGATTATCGTGTCGCTTATGCTTGCCGGGTTGATTCTGCGCGTTTCGTACGAGAGCGCCCGCCGCGATGAGTATGACCGCCGCCGTGAGAGCTTTGCCGTTATGGACGAGAGCACCGCCGGCGTGGCCCACGTGCGCGGTGAACGACCTTCGCGTAGCGGCTTTACCGTTCTGGATGGCTCTGCGACCGAGCCGGCAGCTCGTCCACGTCCGCGGACGGCGCCGCAAGGTCGTCCGCAGCGCCCCAGTCCTCGCAGTGCGGGCGGCGGATATAATCGAATCGATTTGAACTCGGACCCGTCGGCGCGTTTGCGCACCGACGACCAGGGACCGCGTGTACGAAGGGACTACCATGACCGATAAGATGACCGTTGCTATTGCAGCCGGCGGCACGGCAGGACACATTAACCCCGCGCTCGCTTTGGCCGAGGAGCTGCATGACCGTGGCCACCACGTTGTGTTCGTGGGCCAGTCGCGCAAGCTCGAGGGTCGTCTGGTCCCCGAGGCTGGGTTTGATTTTGTGCCCATTACGGTCACGGGCTTCGACCGCTCCCGTCCCTGGACAGCGCTGACCTCGCTGTGGCGTGTCAACAAGGCCAAGCGTGCGCTCGCCAGTCATTTCTCAAAGGTCGGCAAGCCCGATGCTGCCATCGGTTTTGGTGCCTATGTCGAGGTTCCGCTGCTGGGGTGGTGCAAGGGCGCAGGCGTTCCGTATCTGCTACATGAGCAGAACTCTGTTCCGGGCCTGGCCAACAAGATGATGAACTCCCACGCCGCTCGCGTGTGCATCTCGGTGCCGGCAGCGCGCTCGGTCTTTGAGCGCGAAGGTGACCCTGACCACGTGCTCATGACCGGCAACCCCGTACGTCGCTCGGTGATCGAGGGCGATCGCGCTCGCGGCCGCAAGGCACTTGGCGTTCCCGAGGACGCTACGCTGCTGCTCGTCTTTGGCGGTTCACTTGGCGCCCAGCACCTCAACGAGCGCGCGGTTTCGCTCAAAAACGAGCTGCTTTCGCGCAAGAACCTCTATGTGTTGCATTCGACGGGTGCCGACGGCTTTGAGGAGACCGAGCGCGCTTTGGCGCTGACGCCCGAGGAGGCGAAGCGTTACCGCGTCCAGCCTTACATCGACAACATGGGCGATATGCTGGCTGCTGCCGATTTGGTGCTCTCGCGTTCGGGTGCATCGAGCGTGGCCGAGATCGCTGCGCTCGCCGTGCCCTCGATACTCGTGCCGTATCCGCATGCGACGGCCGACCACCAAACCACCAATGCCCGTTATCTGGTCGACGCCGGGGCCGGCGTGCTCTGTGCCGATGCCGATATCGACGGTTCTGCCTTTGCCGATGAGCTGCTGCACCTGGTCGATGACGCGGCAGAGCGCGACGTCATGCGTCAGGCGGCGCGTGGTCTGGCTCAGGATAGGGCCGCCGCTCTTCTGGCCGATGCGGTAGAGGGTTTGCGTTAGTTAGACGGGATATCGTCGGTCGCCCTCGCGCTGATGCGGTAGGTGCGGTACAGTTAACGGGTTACAGGCAGTGTTTACGCAAGGAGTACACGAGCACATGGCTGATTCCCAGACTGCAACCTCCGCGCCCGAGTTTAAGAGCGCCCACTTTATCGGTATCGGCGGCGCCGGCATGAGCGGCATCGCCCTCGTTCTGCACGAGCGCGGTTATGCCGTTACCGGCTCCGACCTTAAGACGTCACGTTATATCCGCCAGCTTACCCGCGCTGGTGTGAAGGTGCACGTGGGCCATGAGGCAGCCACGATCGACGAGGTCAAGCCCGACGTGGTTGTTGTCTCCACCGCTATTCCGGAGTCCAACCCTGAGCTCGTTCGCGCTCGCGAGCTTGGTATTCCCGTGTGGCCCCGTGCCAAGATGCTCTCTGCTTTGGGCCACGGCTACACCACCGTCGCTGTTGCCGGCACGCATGGCAAGACCACCACGTCTTCGATGTGCGCCACCATGCTCGACCGCATGGGTCTGGATCCGAGTTTCTTGATCGGCGGCATCGTTGAGGGCTATGACACGAACGGCAAGAACGGCTCGGGCGACTACTTTGTCGCCGAGGCCGACGAGTCCGACAGCTCCTTTCTGTTCCTGAACCCCAACGTGGTCATTGTGACCAACGTCGAGGCCGACCACCTCGATCACTACTCGGGTATCGAGGAGATCGAGGCAACTTTCGCCAAATTCATGAGCCTGGTGGGCGAGGACGGCACCGTCATCGTCTGCGGCGAGGACCCGCATCTGGTCGAGCTCGCCAAGTCGACGGGCCGTCACGTGCTTTCCTACGGCTTTGCCGAGAGCAACGACATCGTCTGCGTGCACCCGGATGTCAAGGGCATCCAGAGTGACTTTATCGTTCGCTTTGAGGACGGCACTGAGCACGCTGTGGAGATCAAGAGCAATCCCGGTCGCCACAACATGCTCAACGCCACGGCCGTGCTCACCGTCGCCCATGTCCTGGGCCTTGACATCGACGCCGCCGCCAAGGCGCTCTCGAGCTTTGAGGGCGTCCGCCGTCGCTTTACCCACGTGGGCGATATCGATGGCATCACCGTGGTCGATGATTACGGCCATCACCCCACCGAGATCAAGGCGACGCTTGCCGCCGCTTCGTCGCTGGGCTACAAGCACGTCGACGTCGTGTTCCAGCCGCACCGCTATTCGCGCCTGCAGGCCCTGTGCGACGACTTTGCCGATGCATTTGCCAATGCCGATAAACTGCTGCTGATCGATGTGTTCTCGGCTGGCGAGATGCCCATTCCGGGTGTCACCTCTAAGATGCTCGCCGATACCGTGCGCGCCAAGCATCCTGGCAAGGAGGTCGTGTACTGCTCCAGCCGTCTTGAGCTCAATCAGGAGCTCGAGCAGATGGTGGGCGAGGGCGACCTGCTGCTCACCATGGGTGCCGGCGACGTTACGACCGTCGGTCCCGAGTTCATTGAGTATCTGACTGCCAAGAAAGACGCTTAAGTCTAATGGGTCTGTTTAACGCCGTCATGGCGCTCTCGGGCATGATCGACACGGATGTGATCGAGGACGAGCGCCTTGCGCGTCATACGAGCTATCGTATCGGCGGCAAGGCCGACCTCTTTGTGACGTGCCATAGCTATCATGCCCTCCGCCGCGCCGTGGCGGTGCTCGATCGCGAGCAGGTGCCGTGGGTCATCATCGGCAAGGGCTCCAATCTGCTGGTTGCCGATGGCGGTTATCGCGGTGCCGTCATTTCGCTCGGACGTGAGTTCCAGCGCACGGTTGTTGCCGATGACGGTTGTACGCTGACGGTCGGTGCGGGCGTGATGTTTGCGCGCCTGGTCAACGATGCCCTGTCGCGTAGCCTCTCGGGCCTTGAGTTTGCCGTTGGCATTCCTGGTTCGGTCGGCGGTGCGATATCTATGAATGCCGGCACGCGGACCGAGTGGATTGGCTCGCTGGTTGAGGATGTCGTAACGTTTGACCCGGCATCCGGTATCAAGCATTATGCGGGGTCCGAGATCACTTGGGGCTACCGCGAATGTAGCCTTCCCCGCAATGAGATTATCCTCGAGTGCGTGCTCAAGCTTAAACCGGCGCCCAAGGCCGACATTCGCGAGCGCATGGAGTGGTACCTGACGAGGCGCAAGCGTACGCAGCCCATGGGTCGCGCATCCTGCGGGTCGGTCTTTCGCAACCCGCCCGATGCGAGTGTGGGCAAGCTTATCGAGGATTGTGGATTAAAGGGTTTTTCGATTGGCGGCGCGGAAGTTTCGCCCGTTCACGCTAATTTTATCGTTAATAACGGAACTGCCTCGGCCGATGACGTTGCCGCGGTTATCAGACATGTGCACGGAAAGGTGAGGGAGGCGTATGGCATCGAGCTCAGACCGGAAGTTAAATTCCTCGGCTTCTAGAGCATCGAAACCCACCTTCCGCCGCGCCGGAGGGCGTTCCGGCGCGCCTGCCAAACCTCAACGCAATACCGTCGCGCACTCTAAGTCTGTCGGGCATGCTCGACAGACCAGTCGTCCGGTTGTCGGCTCGCAGCTCGGTAATCGTCCGGCCGCAAAAAAGTCCTCGCGTCCCTCGGTGACGTCAAAGCCTGTTATGGGCGCCAAACCCGCCCGTCCCATGGCAACTCCTAAGCCCTCGACGGGAACTAAAGCGCCGCGTCCAGGTCGCACGCTGGGCGCATCGAAACCGCGCTCGCTGACATCGGTGCCGGCTACCGCCAAGAAGCCTTCGGGTAAAAAAAGCGTCAACCCGTTATCTTCACTTGGGGCGATGGTAAATAAAACATCAGACGCCGCTTCTGTCGTTGCAGGCAAAGGCAAAATCGTGGGCGGCGTTCTGGCCGCCTTGGCCGTGCTCGTCGTCGTTGCCATCGTGGTGATCAACTCTGGATTGTTTACCGCCACTGATATTCAGATTCAAGGCAGCGAGCATGTGACGAAGCACGATGCTATCCAGCTGATCGATTTGCCCGAGGGAACGTCGCTTTTTAACGTCGATCCCGACCAGATTACCGAGGACCTCAAGCAGAATCCGTGGGTCTCGGGCGTGGATGTCCAGCGTCAGTTCCCGCATACGCTCATCATTACGCCGATGGAGCGCAAGGTCATCGCAATTGCCTATATCAGTTCCGATGACCTTGCCTGGGCCATCGGGGATGATGACACCTGGATCGCCCCACTGTCGACGTCGGTCGAAGTGGACGACCAAGGCAACGTCATCACGACAGGGCAGGGCTCAAATACCTTGACCGGAATCGATGCCGCGCTGGCGCTCGCTAAGCACTATGGCGCGGTGTTGTTGACTGATGTCTCGGCGGATGTCGCTCCGGTTTCCGGCCAGGCGGTGAGCTCCAAGGCCGTTAAGGCTGGCTTGGATTATGTGCGTGGTTTTTCGAGCGAGTTCTTGGGACAAGTCAAGGATATTTCCACGCCTTCGGTCGAAGCCATCTCGGCAAACCTCAATAACGGCATTGAGGTGTCGCTGGGCGATTCGAACGATATCGTCAAGAAGGAGCGCGTAGTCACCAAGCTGCTTTCGCAGGTAGAGGGCGTAACGTATATCAATGTGCGCTCTCCGGGTAACTATACATTTAGGAACGCTCCGACCTCGTAGCGCTGGTTGATGCTTTGTTGAGGGGCCATACCACGCCGTTTATCTGGTTTGTTTGGTTTTCACGGTCAATTATTTGACTGATACGTTCATAATGTGCAAACATAATACGGTTTACCTTTGCATTTACTTTCAACCTGAAGGTTAATGTGCGCAGGGGTCGACCCATGCTATGGCTATAACCTTTGTTCGGAGGACCGACATGCACGAGACAGAGATCAACAACTACCTTGCCGTCATTAAGGTGGTCGGCGTCGGCGGCGGCGGTACCAACGCGGTCAATCGAATGATCGAAGAGGGCATCCGCGGCGTCGAGTTTGTTGCCATCAACACCGATGCTCAGGCACTCGCGATCTCTGATGCCGATATCAAGGTGCACATCGGCACCGACCTTACCCGCGGCCTGGGCGCCGGCGCCAACCCCGAGGTTGGCCGCAAGGCTGCCGATGAGTCCCGCGACGACATTGCCGAGGCGCTCGCTGGCGCCGACATGGTGTTCATCACCTGCGGCGAGGGCGGTGGCACCGGTACCGGCGCTGCTCCCATCGTTGCCGATATCGCGATGAACGAGGTCGGTGCGCTGACCGTCGCCGTCGTGACCAAGCCCTTCACCTTCGAGGGCCGCAAGCGCAAGAAGAGCGCCGAGGAGGGCATTAAGACCCTCTCCGATTGCGTCGACACCATGATCGTCATCCCTAACGATAAGCTGCTCGACATCGCCGAGAAGAAGACCACCATGCTCGAGGCCTTCGCGATTGCCGATGGCGTCCTTTCCCAGGGCACCCAGGGCATCACCGACCTCATCACCGTCCCCGGTATCATCAACCTGGACTTCGCCGATGTTAAGACCATCATGAAGCAGGCCGGTACCGCCATGATGGGTATCGGTACCTCTTCTGGGGACACCCGTGCCGTCGACGCTGCCCAGCAGGCCATCTCCAGCCCGCTGCTCGAGAGCTCCATCGATGGTGCCACGCGCGTGCTGCTCTCCATCGCCGGTTCCAAGGACCTGGGCATCCAGGAGATCAGCGACGCCGCCGACGTTGTCGCCAACGCCGTCGACCCCGAGGCCAACATCATCTTCGGTACCGTTGTCGACGAGTCCCTGGGCGATCAGGTGCGTATCACCGTCATCGCTACGGGCTTCTCCGACTCCAACGTCAACCGTCAGGACGAGCTCTTTGCTGCTCAGCAGTCTCAGAGCAAGGCCGCTGCCTCCGCTGAGCCGCAGCGCACCGCTCCTGCCACGAGCCCGGCTCAGGCCGCTCCGACCCGCAACGTCGGTGGCACCGAGCTTCCTAACTTCGGCAACGATCAGTTCGAGCTTCCCGACTTCCTGAAGCGCGGCAGCTTCTAAGTCGTTCTTTGCATTGTTGTGCACAGGGGCGTGTCCGTATGGACGCGCCCTTTTTATTTCGACTTTGTAAACTAGAACCTCCAATCTCTTTACGTTCCCTTTACGATTGCCTCCAGCGCAGCAGGTATCCTTTTAGAGAAGTATGACAGCCGTATAAACGCGGGCTGTAGCGGCGATGCCGCGGTACTTGTGTTATTAGGAGGCTTTAGTATGGCAGCACGTGCGGACAAAGTTTCGCGTGTCGACCATGATGGAGTTACGTTGGTGGAGGGCGCGACATCCGATGTTCGCTTTGCCTTCACCGAGCGCGCCGGTGGCGTTTCCGAAGATGCGTACTCCTCACTCAACTTGGGCTCGCATGTTGGCGATGACCCCTTTGCTGTTCAAGAAAATCGTTGTCGTGCGCTCGAGGCTATGGGTGCCGCCGAGTGCGAGCACAACCTGCTCGTTCCCAATCAGGTCCATGGTGATCATATCGTTGCGGTGACCTCGAACGGCGCCGATGACCTTGAGGACGTTCGCGAGCAGATTGCCGAGGGCTGTGATGCCATCGTCTGCACGGCGCATAACGTGCCCGTGCTGCTCTGCTTTGCCGACTGCGTTCCCGTGGTGCTGGTGGCCCCCGGCGGATTTGCCGTGGTGCACTCCGGTTGGAAGGGCACGATTGCACGTATTTCCGCCAAGGCGTGCCAGGCGCTTTGCGATGCTGCCGGTTGCGATGCGAGCGACGTTTCCGCCTATATCGGCCCCCATATCTTGGGTGACGAATATGAGGTATCCCAGGAACTCATGGATCGCTTTGCCGCCGAGTTCTCTTGCATCGATGCGAATACCTCTCGCATGCTTGATCTTTCCGCTGCCATTCGCGAGGCGCTGGTAGATGTCGGTGTCGACGCGGATGATATCGTGGATACCCAGCTTTCGACCGTGCGTCAGAACGACCGCTTTTATTCCTACCGTAACGAGGACGGCACCTGTGGGCGCCATGCTGCGATCGGCGTGATGCTATGAGAAAGATCGTATCGGTCCTGAGCGCCGCTGTGCTTACGCTTACGCTGTGCGCCTGTTCTTCGGGATCTTCTACCTCTTCCATTACCGTGGCCGGCTCCACGACCTGCCTTCCTATCGCCGAGATTGCGGCCGAGGGCTTTAAGGAGGAGACCGGCATCGACGTGCTCGTTTCCGGTTTGGGTTCTTCCGCTGGGATCGAGGCCGTCAGCGCCGGCACGGCCGATATCGCCAGCTCCTCCCGTGGACTCAATGCCGACGAACAGGATCTGGGCCTGACTCCCATCGTCATTGCCCACGACGGTATTGCGGTCATCGTGAACGACGACAACCCCGTCGATAACCTCTCGACCGAGCAGCTCCGCGATATCTACGCCGGCAAGATTACCAATTGGAAAGAGGTCGGTGGCGAGGACCTGAGGATTCAGGTCATCAACCGAGACGAGGCGTCCGGTACGCGCGAGGCCTTCCGTACCATCGTGATGGATGGCACGCCGTTCGATCGCCGCTCGGCTGTTCTTTCGGGTACGGGCCAGGTGCGCGACGTGGTATCTCGTTCGCGTGGGGCCATCGGCTACATTTCGCTGGGCTTCGTCGATAGCCTCAACGCCAAGACCTCGGTCAAGGCTGTCTCGGTCAATCATGTTGAGGCGTCCGAGAAGACGGTCGCGAGTGGCGGCTATCCCATCTCGCGCGACCTTTACTTCTTTGTGAAGGGTGCGCCTTCGCAGCAGGCGCAGGATTACATCGACTACGTGACGTCCGAAAAGATGGACAAGCAGATTCGCGAGGCGGGCTTTATTCCCGTCACCAACGACGAGAAGGGGAGTGAGTAGCATGGAAGCACAGGAAAACTCCCAGACTGAGCAGAATGCTCAGGCACCCAAGAAGCGCGAGCTGGCGCTCGTATCGCGCAGTACCTATATCAAGGAGAAGGCGCTGCAGTGGATCTTCTTTGCCTGCGCGTTTTTGGCGGTCGTTACCGTCATCCTGATTTTTGTCTTTACCACGTACTCGGCGCTGCCCGTCTTTACCGACATCGGTCTGGCGGACTTCTTTAGCTTTACGTGGGCGCCCTCTGAGGGCCACTACGGCATCATGTCGCTGCTTGCCGGCTCAGGTCTGGTGACCGTCGGTGCGCTCGCCATGGGCGTGCCGCTGGGCGTGGGTACGGCCGTTTACCTGGTCGAGATTGCCAGCAAGCGCGTGCGCAAGCTCATCAGCCCCGCCGTTGACCTGCTGGCGGGCATACCCTCCATCATCTACGGCTTCTTTGGCATGATCATCATCCGCCCGTTTATCGCACAACTGACCGGCGGCCTTGGTTTTGGTGCGCTGACGGCGTGGTTTGTGCTCGCCATCATGATCGTCCCTACCATCACCACGCTCACCATCGATGCCCTCAATTCCATTCCCATGGGCATTCGCGAGGCATCGTATGCCATGGGTGCTACTAAGTGGCAGACCATCTATAAGGTCGTGCTACCTGCCGCTAAGCTGGGTATCGTGGATGCCATCGTGCTGGGTATGGGCCGTGCCATCGGAGAGACCATGGCCGTGCTCATGGTCGTGGGTAACGCCCCGGTTATTCCCGACAGCGTTGCGAGCCCTATCTCGACGCTCACGAGCCAGATCGCGCTCGACATGAGCTATTCCTCGGGTCTGCATCGCTCGGCGCTGTTCGGCATGGGCGTGGTCCTGTTTATCATCTCCGCCACGCTGGTGGGCATCGTCCGTCTGATTTCCAAGAAGAAGAGGGGGTAGGCTATGTCCGATTCCGTTGACACGACGGTCGATACGACCTCGTCGCGCGAGCGCATCAAGCGTGCCCTTTCCCACGGCAAGAAGGGCCGCATCAACAAGGACCTGTCCAACAAGATCATGCTTGGCGTGTTTCGTGCCGCTGCCTACATCACCACGCTGGTGCTGGTCGCTATCATCGCCTACGTGGTCATCAACGGCCTGCCACACATCTCGCTCGACTTTATCTTCGGTTGGCCCCAGGGCGTCAACGCCGAGGGCGGAATTTGGCCCACGATCGTCTCGACCGTCTACGTGACGGCGCTCGCCATGCTTATCTGCACGCCGATCGCTGTGCTGGCAGCCGTCTATCTGGCCGAGTACGCCAAGCAGGGCAAGGTCGTCGAGCTCATTCGCTACGCTGCTGACGCTTTGGCCTCGGTGCCCTCCATCGTTATGGGCCTGTTTGGCTACGCCTTGTTTGTCGAGGCCATGGGCCTGGGCCTTTCGATGGTCTCGGCCGCCCTGGCACTCGCGCTCTTGATGCTTCCCATCGTCATGCGTACCACCGAAGAGGCCATTCGCGCCGTTCCGCGCTATATCCGCTGGGGCGCATATGGCCTGGGCGCCACCAAGTGGCAGGTTGTCTCCAAGATCGTGCTTCCCTCTGCCTTTGGCCGTATTGCCACGGGCATCGTTCTCGCCATCGGCCGTGCCATTGGCGAGACCGCGGTGGTGCTCTATACCATGGGGCAGGCCATCAATCTACCTATTTCGCCGCTCGATTCCGGCCGCCCCATGACGGTTCACCTGTATCTGCTTGCCAACGACGGCATCAACATGAACGCAGCCTACGGCACCGCGCTCTTGCTGATGGTGATCATTCTGGCCTTCAACCTGTTTGCGCGCTTCCTGTCGCGCAAGCGTCGCTAGTTAAGGAGTCCCATGTCCGTTTATCAGTCCGCTCCCACGTTGGAGCAAGCGGCCATTACGGCCAAGGATTTCAACTTTTGGTACGGTGACTTTCATGCGCTGACGGGGCTTGACCTCAACATCGCCAAAAACGCCATCACCTCCTTCATTGGCCCTTCGGGCTGCGGCAAGTCGACGTTTTTGCGCTGCATCAACCGCATGAATGACCTGATCGAGGGCACGCGCGTCGAGGGCACCATGACGCTCGACGGCAACGATATCTATGTCGAGGGTGTCGACCCGGTCGATCTCCGTCGTCGCGTGGGCATGATCTTTCAGCAGCCCAACCCGTTTCCTAAATCCATCTACGAGAATGTCGCCTTTGGCCCTCGTCTGCAGGGCGTGACTAGCAAAAGTGACCTCGATGACATCGTGGAAGAATCGCTCAAGCGCGTCAACCTCTGGAAAGAGGTATCCAATCAGCTCAACAAGGATGGTTTGGCGCTCTCGGGCGGTCAGCAGCAGCGTCTGTGCATCGCGCGCGTGCTTGCGGTGCAACCCGATGTTCTTCTGATGGACGAGCCCTGCTCCGCCATCGACCCCACGTCCGTCTCTAAGGTCGAGGATCTGATGGCCGAGCTGGCGCCCGAGATGACGATCATCATCGTCACGCATTCAATGCAGCAGGCAGCTCGCATTAGCGACTACACCGCATTCTTCTTGCAGGAAGTTGCCGGCGAGCCCGCTACGCTCATCGAGTATGGTCAAACCGACGCGATCTTCACCAGCCCGGTGGACTCGCGGACGGAAGACTATATCACCGGCCGCTTTGGCTGATCGGTGCGACTAGTCCCAAGCCGATCGGATCTGGTCCGGTGCGTATTCACTGTGCGGGCGGCATGACCGCACCCAACTGATTGGAGTGAACCATGCGCAAACTGTTTTCCCGTCAGCTCATCGAGGCCCGTCACGAGATGCTGAGCATCTACGAGGCCGTCGATCTGGCCCTCCACGATGCCGTGAAGGCCTATGTGACCGACGACCGCAAGCTCGCCACCAAGACCAAGAAGCGCACGCTTTCGATTGACGCACGCTGCGCCAACCTGGAGGCCGTCTGCTACAACCTGATTGCCACGCAGTCACCGGTCGCCTCCGACTTTCGCTTGCTGCAGACGATCATCTACGTCGACTTTAACCTGCAGCGCATGACCGATAAGGTTCGCCAGATTTGCCGCGCCACGCGTCATATGATCAAGGCCGACATCTCGCTGCCCAAGGAGCTTGTCGGCACGGTCGAGGCCGAGGCTGAGGCCGTCTACCAGGTACTGGGCTCTTCGCTTTCTGCGCTCGTCACCAACGACATGTCCATCATCTGCAACTTGGCCGTCGAGGACGAGCCAGTGCACGCCGCCTACGAGAAGTTCTTCCGCACCTTTAACCGCATGGACACGGGCGATTTTATGGACGACGACAGCAACTATGACGACCTGCGCCGCGCCATCATGGTATCGCGCTATCTCGATCGCATCGCCTCGATTTCCATCGATGCCGCCTGCCGTCTGACCTTCCTGTTGACCGGACAGCGTATGACTGCCGGTGATATCGCCTGCACTGATGAGGATGAGCTCGAGAGCATGCGCGTGCCTTCGGGCGAGGGTGTTATCATGAGGCCCGCCGTCGATGCACGCTACGTTGCCAAGGTGCCCGTTAACGAGGTCAGCGAGGGTCTTCGCTACCTGCTCGATCATCTTGAGGACGAGGACGATGGCGAGGACGACGAGGAGTAAGTAACCCCGTTCATCGAAAGATTGTAAATACCTAAGTGAGCGCGGCCTTGCACATGCGGGGCCGCGCTCTTGCGTTAGCATGGGACTACTTGTTTGGCTGTCAGCGGAGGCGATTAGCAATGGATAACTATTTGGACTTGATGCGCGCTCGCCGCGAGCGGATTCTGGAACGTTTTTATGCGGCGCTCGATCGCGCGGGCCGCCCCCACGACGCCGCGCGCCTCATTGCCGTGTCCAAGACCGTTGGTGTCGATGAGACCGTTGCCGCCATCCAGGCGGGGTATCGCCATTTTGCCGAGAACCGCCCGCAGGAGCTGGTTCGCAAGCTCGCGGGTCTGGCGGAGCATCCGGAGCCGCCCGAGGTGCGCTTCGATATGATCGGCAACCTGCAGACCAATAAGATAAATGCGGTGCTGGGCTCAGCCGAGCTGATTCACTCGGTGGGTTCGCTGCATCTGGCGCAGGCGATCTCGAGCCGTGCTGTCCGCAAGATTGGGGCAGGCGAGCTTGCCGGCCCTCAGCGTGTGCTCATTGAGGTCAATGTGAGTGGTGAAGAGTCGAAGGGAGGCTTTTCGCCCGATGAGATTCGCGCCGCCGCGGGTGAGCTTGCGGAGCTTGAGGGAATTTGCGTGCAGGGGCTTATGACTATGGCGCCCCGGGGGAATAAGGATGTGGCACGCCGCACCTTTGCGGGGCTTCGTGAGCTGAGGGATGAGCTGGAGGCGGCGCATCCCGATTTGAACCTACCTGAGCTTTCCTGCGGCATGAGCGAGGACTTTGAGCCTGCCCTTGAGGAGGGCTCTACACTCGTTCGCCTGGGCAGGGTAGTATTTAGCCCGGAGTTTGCAGTAAAATAAGGCTCTGAAGTGCGCACTGATTATCGGGGCGCCTGCACTAAACCGCGAGAGGACACAACCATGGGCTTCCTTGACGAGATTAAAAATAAGATGCACCTGGGCGGCCAGCAGGGTTACGACCAGGGTTATGGCCAGGACGACGACTACGGCTACGATGACGGCTACGACGATGGCTATCAGAACAACGGCTACAGTGGTGCTTCGGGCGAGGGCTTCTACACCCAAGACGAGCCGAGCAACGGCCTGCTTGGCCAGACGCGCCGCGGTGAAGCTGAGTCGGTTGCCGTGTATACGCGCTCCGGTCAGCTGGTCGGCGATGACTCCCGCCATGCCACGACGTATAACCCGCCTTCGCGCTCGCAGGACAGTGTTGCGAGCGGTTATCGTCCTGGTGCCTATGACACGCCGTCGAGCTACGCCGAGAATACCCGCGCCCGTGCCGCCGCTGCACCCGCGCCTGCACCGAGCGATGCCTCGGCCTATGCGAGCAATATCATCAACGCCACGCCGCAGCTGCCGGCCTATGTCCTGCGCCCCGAGAGCTATGACGACGTGGAGACCGTGGTGCGCCGCGTTCGCACCAAGCAGCCTGTCGCACTGATTTTTGTGGGCGTACGCACCGAAGTTGCCAAGCGCGTCTTGGACTTCTCTTACGGCTTTGCCTGCGGTCTGGGTGCCACGGTCAAGGAGGTGGGCGACCGCGTGTTCATGGTGCTGCCCGCCGGTTGCGAGGTCAAAGATTCCGATCTCAAGAAGCTTCGTGCCGACGGCTACCTTAAGTAAAGACAAGACGAGGAGATTCCCATCAACATCTACACTATCGTCCAGCTGGTCAACACGCTGTTCAACTTCTATTCCACGCTCATTGTCGTCTACTGCTTTATGACGTGGATTCCCATGAAGCAGGGTGGTTTGCTTCAGGATATTGCCGCGGTGCTTGATAGCGTGTGCGGTCCGTGGCTCAACCTGTTCCGTCGTTTCATCCCGCCGATGGGCGGTATCGATTTTTCGCCGGTCGTTGCGATTATTGCGTTGCAGTTGGTGCAGAGGCTGGTTCTGCAGCTTCTTATAGGTATACTCGTGTAGAACTGACTTAGTAACTTACGTCGGGCGTGTAGCGCCGAGGCGATGAAAAAGGAGACTTGTTATGGCTATTACCCCTGCAGACATCCAGGCTCAGACTTTCTCTGAGGCCAAGCGTGGCTACGATCCTGCTGAGGTCGACGTCTTCTTGGAGACGCTGTCTTCCGAGGTTGACGCTATGCTCGCTAAGATCGTCGACCTTAAGGGTCGTCTGACTGCTACCGAGCAGCAGCTTGCCGATGCGCAGGCTCAGCTTGCCCAAGCTCAGGATGCCACCGCCCAGGCCGTTCCTGCCGCCCCCGTGGCTGCTCCCGCCCCTGACTTCTCCGCTCAGGAGCGCCAGATTTCCGCTGCCCTGATCGCTGCCCAGCAGACCGCTGAGACCATCGTCAACGATGCCAACGAGAACGCTGAGCGTATCCGCAACGAGGCTGACGCCAAGGCCCGCGAGGTTATCCGCCAGGCTCTGACCGAGAAGCAGGCCGAGCTCGAGGAGATCGATCGTCTCAAGGCTTCCCGTGAGGAGTTCAAGGCAGAGTATCTCAAGCTCATCCAGCACTTCATGGACGATGCCCAGAATTCCTTCCCGGCCGATCTGATGGCCTCCACGCCGGTCGGTTCTGCCGCTTCTCCTGCAGTGACTGTTCCCGCCGAGCCGCTGCCCGTCGCTGACCCGGTTGTCCCCGTGGCCGATCCCTTCGCCCCGATCGACAACTTTGCTGCCGACGACCTGGACTAACATTCGGCCTACAATTTAGTGCCTAGAAAGGACCCGCAGCTTGCGGGTCCTTTTTTATGACTGTGCAGGGGCGCGCAACATAAAAAACCGAGCCCTGCACATTGTGGCGCAGAACTCGGCGAATGGGTGAGCGGTAAAAGGTAGGTTTTAGGGCATGTGCCAAAAAACTACTTGAGGAGGAAGTTGGGGAGGGGAATGGTACGGGCCTCGCGATGCTCGGGGTCGGCGATGTGGTCGGCAGGATAGCCACAGACAAGCATGTGATAGGGATAAACGCCCTTGGGCAGATTGAACTGCTCCTGTGCCACCTCTGGCTTAAAATGGCATACCCAGCACGTTCCCAGGCCCTGCTCGGTGGCCTCCATCATCATCTGATCGCAAACGATGGATGTATCGATTTCGCTGGAATTCATCTGATCATACGGGCGCACCCAAGCATCATCGGTAACGCTGCAAATAAGGAAGATAAGCGGAGCGCCAAAGATAGACCCATCACGAGCAAACCGAGGCTGACAAGCAGCAGCCTTCTCCAGAAGCTCAGGCGTATCCAACACCATCACACGGGTTGGATGATTATTACAAGCAGAAGGAGCAATCCGCCCAGCCTCAACAATGGCATCCACCACAGCCTGCTCAACAGAACGATTCTCAAACTCGCGACAAGAATACCGAGACCGAGCCAGATCCAAATAACTCACAACCAAGCCCTCCAAATTCAACGAATCAATCCAAAGTAAAACAAAGGGTACCCAAAGCCCCATCCACCCAAACGTTTAAGGCGGTCCCAAAGTTCCCAATCGGGTCCAAAGGCCCCGCCAACAAAAGCCCCATCGCTTTCAAAGTATCAGCCAAAGTTCCCAATGGTGGTACGTAAGGCGAAGGGCCGGCACCTGTTTACTTTCGAACGACTCTGCCATGCAGCCGGAGTGAGAAAGCAAACAGGTGCCGGCCCTTCGCCGCCGGGACACGTACCCCCAATTAACTGTTCTTCATGACAATCGAATCCACAACATCGGCCACATTCTCACAGCAGTCAGCGCAGTACTCCAGGAAGGCGTACACGTCACGCCAGGCGATGACCTCGAGCGGGTCCTTGCCGTTAACGTGCAGGTTGCGCATGGCGTTGATATAGAGCTCGTCGGCTTCGGACTCGATGGTGTTGATCTGGATGACGAGTTCGCGCAGGGTCTTGGACTTGCGGTAGTTGGGCAGCTCGACCATCAGGTCTTTCATGGCGCGGCAGGCGTCAGTCACCTTGTGGGCGATGACGATGGCGTCGGGATGGATGCTCTGGATGTTGGTGAAGTAGACGCGCTGCACGACGCCCTCGATGCGGTCGAGCACGGTGTCGAGTGAGCAGCTCATCAGATCCAGATCCTCGCGCTCGAGCGGGGTGATAAAGGCGGTGAGCAAGGCGTCCTCAAGCTCATGGTGCTTCTTGTCGGCCGCATGCTCGATCGCGTGCATCTTGTTGAGCATATCGTGAATCTTTGCGGGATCGAAGTTCTCGAAAATCTTGGTGAGCAGCTCGGCGGCCTGGACGGCAAGGTCGGCGCAGGCGACGTAGTTGTCGAAGTAGAACGAATCGGGTTTCTTTGCCATGGGTGGGTCCTTTCGAGGCGAAGACGGGTGGGCGAGGTAATGCAGTCCGGATGGACGTTCGGTTTGACTAGAGGAACATCATGAACAGCTTGGCCATGACAAAGCTGATGAGTCCGCAGGCGGGGAAGGTGAAGAACCAGGTGAACATCATGTCTTTGACGACGCCGAAGTTGATGGCTGAGAGGCGCTTGACGGCACCGACGCCCATGATGGCGCAGGTCTTGATGTGTGTGGAGGACACGGGGATGCCGGTAAGGGTGGCAAGCAGCAGGTTTGCGGCGCCCGCCAGGTCGGCGGAGAAGCCCTGATACTTTTCGAGCTTGACCATGCTCTGGCCGACGGACTTGATGATGCGCTCGCCGCCCACGCTGGTGCCGATACCCATAGTGGCCGAGCACAGCAGCATAATCCAGATGGGGATGCCTGCATCGCCGACGCTCGTCTGGCCGCTGGCAAAGGCCACGCCTAAAAAGAGCACGCCGATGAACTTCTGTCCATCCTGCGCGCCGTGCATAAAGCTCATGGCCGCAGCGCTCGCGATCTGAGCGTATTTAAAGAAGACATTGGCACGTCGCCTGTTGGCGGCGGCGAAAAGAATCGAGACGAGCTTGCACAGGACCCAGCCCATGACAAAGCCCAGGCCGATGGAGAGCGCCAGACCGTAGATGACCTTCATCCACTCGTGGACGTTGACGCTGCTCGCACCGCCGAGGGCGATGGCGGCACCGGTCAGGCCGGCGATAAGGCTGTGGCTTTGCGAGGTGGGGATGCCAAAACGCGACGCTGTGGCGCCGTAGACGACGATGGAGAACAGCGCCGCGCATAGGCAGGCGAGCGCCATGGTGCTGTTTCCGCCAAAGTCGACGATATGTGAGATGGTGTTGGCGACGCTCGCGTTAAAGTGCGTCATGATGAGCACGCCGAGGAAGTTGAATGCGGCGCTCATGAGAATGGCGGCGCGGGCGGGCATGCAACGCGTAGTGACGCAGGTCGCGATGGCGTTGGGCGCGTCGGTCCATCCATTGACGAAGATGGCGCCCAACGCGAGGATCACGGTGACGGCAAGGACTGGGTTCGACACAATTTGGCCGAGGAAGGTTGAGAACGTTACGTCCATATATGGGCTTTCTCGAAGTTTGCAGACACGTTACAAAAACATGATAAATCGTATCACCTCCTGCGGGTCTCTTTACCGAGTTCTGATGGGAGAAGTGAACTTTTTGGCACTAAAATTGAATATTAGCCCTGTTGGCCGCGGGTGTTCTTTTTGCTAACACGCCATACGGACACGTGCGATTACTACGACACTCCAAAACCACAGTCTGTTCGCTTTACAACATGCAAACATGCGTTCGATAATAGGAGGCATGGAATATCGACAGACAGACGGCAAAACTCGGCGCGTGCACAAGCAGTATGTGGACGTCGTGGCCCGCATCCTCGCGGGCGGACAAGTCGTGCCGGTTACCGTCTGCTGGGTCGACGGTCGCTGCTTTACGATTGACGAGATCGTCTCGTCCACTGGTTTTGGCCTGACGGTCCACGGCGTTCGTACGGCAACCTATAAGGTGCGTTTTGGCGGGCACGCGACCGAGTTGTATCTGGAGGACCAGGCGTGCGGACGGCCGGACGGCTCGCAGGCCCACGTGATGCGTTGGTGGGTCTGGGCGTTTGATCGTACGCTTGAGGGCGAGCGCCGTAGGTAAGGACGCACGGCGTTCGGGTACAATGGCAGGAATCTTGTCATCTGCTGCGCCGTCTTTCACGGCGCTTTGTGAAAGGACGAAGTATGAACGATATCCAGGGCTATCAGAACGGCCCCATCGAGACCGGTGCAAGCCGTGCCAAGGAGATGTCGCCGCGCGCGTACAACCTTGTCATGTCTGCCCTGATTTTCTTGGGCTTTTGCGCCATGGGCGCCGGCGCCTACTTTACGAGCACCATGTCGTTTGCGCGCATGATGATGAGCGGCGCAGCCTTGCCGCTGGTCTTTGGCTCGTTTATTTTGACCATCGTCGGCATGGTCATGATGTCGGCCGCCGCCAGCAAGCAGTCCGTGGGCCTGTCCCTTGTGGGCTACGTAATCTTTGCGAGTACCTTTGGCCTGACCGCGTCGTTTGGCCTTGCCAACTACGACCTGCCCACCATCAACACCGCTTTTATCGCCACGGCCGCCATCACCTTTGTCTTTGGCGCGCTGGGCGTGACCTTCCCCAAGTTTTTCCAGCGCGTATATGGCATCGGTTTTGGCATTCTGCTCGCCACTGTTCTGGTTGAGATCGTGCTGATGTTCATGGGCGTCTCGCAGTCCATCACCGACCTGATCGTGATCGTGGTGTTCGCCGGCTTTATTGGCTACGACACCTATGTTGCCACGACGGTGCCGCCTACGCTGCCCAACGCCGTGCTCATGGCGTCCAATCTGTTCGTTGACATTATCAACGTGTTCCTGCGCATCCTGAACATCCTTGGCCGTCGCGACTAGTGGCGAATTGCGGCGGTGCTTGCCGTGCGGGCAAATCGATGCGAAAGGCGGTCCTTCGGGGCCGTCTTTTTTGTACGCGGCGGGGTATCATGGATGGGAAAAGCCGATAGCGGCAGCGACAGGAAAGGTGGCCACGTATGGCAGACGTCGACAACAGGAACCGTAACCGCAGGTCCAACCGAGCGGGTCAGCCCAATCCCAAGCGCGAGGCCCGTGCCAAGGCCGCCGAGCGTCACGTGTCAACTGTGTCCGAAGCGTGCGCCAAGGATATCGAGCGTTCGCTTGCCGGTGTTCGCGAGTTTGACGGTATGCCTGCCGGCTTTGTCGCGGCGATGAAGGCCAAGGTTCAGACTGCTGTGGCCGCTGAAGAACAGGTTGCCGAGGACGTCGAGGGCGCGGAGGCTGCCGAGACCGAGGCGGCACCCGAGAGCGAGGCAGCGCCCGAGACCGAGGCAGCTCCTGAGCCCGTCGAGGAGCCTGCCGAGGAAATCGCCGAAGCTGAGTCCGCGCCTGCTGAGGAGCCTGCTGCGTCCCTGCCTGAGGTCACCGTGCTCGATGCCTCCGCCACGCAGGCCATCTTGGACAACGGTCGTGGCTATGCGCAGTTCTGCGACATGGCCGTGCTCGCCTTTGCCTCGTTCACCAATCCGGGCGGTGGCTATATTCAGGGTTATCTGGGCCAGGAGGCCACGCTGTGCGCCGATTCGTATCTGTACAACGTTCTCGATAAGCAGCGCAAATGGTACGGCGAGAACCGTCGCCGCAACATCAACTGCGAGCTTTACCGAAACCGTGCGCTGGTGGTGCCTGCGGTGCGCTTCGATCGCAACCACGTGCATGCATACGCCGACGTGATCGTGGCCGCCGCGCCCAACGTTAAGCGCGCCCGCCAGGAGTATCGCGTGAGCGACGATGCTCTGCTGGATGCCCTGCGCGACCGCATTCGCTTTGTGCTTGCCATCTGCGACGAGCTGGGTCGCGAGAAGCTCGTACTGGGCGCTTGGGGCTGCGACAACAACGGCTTTGACGCCGAGGCCGTGGCCGAGCTCTTCCGCAAGGAGCTCGCGTCGGGCGACTTTAAGGTCAAGCAAGTCTTCTTTGCCGTGCCTTCTACGCGCTGGGATGAGGATTTTGCCAAGTTCGAGCACGTGCTGGCAAACTTCCCCGAGCGCAACGAGGAGTCCTATGCCCAGGTTGCCGCTCGCGCTGCGGCAGCTCGCGCCGCCGAGCAGGCCCAGGCTGCTACCGAGGATGATGAGAACGAGGACGATTGGCGCAAGTACCTGTAATCGGTACGTGCTGACAGATGGGTCGAGCCGGCGGGAGGGCTGCTCCCGTCGGCTTTTTACTGAGCGAGGGGCTTACGATGAAAAACGTTCTATGCTTTGGCGACAGCAACACCTATGGTTACGATCCGGCGGGCATGCGCGACGGCACCGCGGTGCGCTATGCGCGGGATGTGCGCTGGTGCGGCGTGGCCCAACGTGACTTAGGCGAGGGCTGGCATGTAATTGAAGAAGGCCTCAACGGCCGCACGACGGTACGCGACGACATGTGCCATCTGGACACCAATCTTAACGGCATCCGCGCGCTGCCGATGCTGCTCGAGGCCCATAAGCCACTGGACGCCATTGTGATCATGCTGGGCACCAACGACTGCAAGACGGTCTTTAACGTGACGGCTGCCGATATCGCCCGTGGCGCCATGGCGCTGATTCGCGCCGTCCGCGCGTTTCCGTGGACCGACGCTGCGCCTTGTCCGCGCATTCTGCTGATGGCTCCTATCAAGATCAAGCCGCAGATCGCCGATGTATATATGACCGATTTTGACGAGCGTTCCGTCGAGGCCTCGGAGCATTTTGCTGAATACTACGCGCACGTAGCCGAGCAGTTTGGCTGCGACTTTTTGAATGCAGCGGAGTTTGCCGAGCCGGGCGATATCGACTATCTGCATATGATGCCCGAAAGCCATGAGAGCCTGGGTCACGCCGTGGCGGCCAAGCTCCAAGAGATGCTCGGTGAGTAGCACGGCCCCAAACCACCACAATAGTTCTCCTTGCGACGGCTTGTTTCGTTGGTTTGCTTTGATCTGTAACAGTTGTAAGGCCAAAAACGGGCTAGATGTTACAGATTAAGATTATTTAGGTCGATATCGGTCGTTTGTCTCGATCTGTAACATCTAGGGTCGATTTTGCCGAGTTACTGTTACACATCGAGATTATCTTCTCAGTGGAATTTGGATGTCTCGATTTGTAACGGGTGGGCCGAAAAATGGACTTTAACTGTTACAGATCGAGATGTTTGTGGGAACCACCGCAAGGGTGCCTGTCCCCTTTGCGGTGGTTTTGGACTGCGAATCTTAATACTGCCACATGTGGTTGACGGGGCCGGAGCCTTTGCCCATGTTCAGGCCGGCGGCCAGAGCGCCTGTCAGGTAGGCCTTGCCAGCGTTGACGGCATCGGCAAGATCCATACCCTGGGCCAGCGCGCAGGCAATGGCGGACGAGAGCGTGCAGCCGGTGCCGTGTGTGTTATTGGTATCGATACGCTTGTGGCGGAACCACGTGGTGAGTGGATCTCCCAGATGGTTGCCCTCGTCATCGAGCGGCGCGGGTTCGGCCAGTACATCGTTGGCCTCGTTGACAAGATGCCCACCCTTAACGAGGGATGCGCAACCAAAGCGGCGGGTGAGGAGCATGGCAGCATTTTGCTGCGTGCGCTCGGAGTCGACCTCGTAGTCGAGCAGGGCCATGGCCTCGGGAATATTGGGCGTGATAACCGTCGCCAGCGGGAACAGGCGGCGGGTGAGCGCCTCGGCGGCATCTTCGGCAATCAGCCGCGCGCCCGAGGTGGCGACCATGACGGGGTCGACGACCACGTTCGTTGCGTTCCAGGCGCTCAAGCGGTCGGCGATGACTTCGATAATCTCGACAGAAGAAACCATGCCGATCTTGACGGCGCTCGGGCGGATATCGTCAAAAACGGCGTCAATTTGCGCGGCTACGATATCTGGCGAGATATCCTGTACGGCGGTGACGCCCAGCGTGTTTTGCGCTGTGATGGCGGTGATGGCCGTCTCGGCATACAGGCGGTGCGCCGTGATGGTCTTGATGTCGGCCTGAATGCCGGCGCCGCCGCTGGAATCGGATCCCGCGATGGACAGGACGGCAGGTACCTTACTACGATCCATGTTCGCTCCCTTGTTCGGTCGGAATCAAATGGGTCTTTAAGCCAGCATTATAAAGATGCCCGGGCCGACTCTATGTCGAACCCGGGCGGGCGATGCAATCTTTACGCAAATGCAAGCAAATGTTCACACGTCAACAATTGACAGGCACCAGCTCGCCGCCAGAGGCGGCCGCGGCGACAGGGTTAGTCCTCTATGCCGAGGTCGATCGTGGTGCCCTCGAAGATCTTGTTGACGGTGCGGACGGCGCACATCTTGCCACACATGGTGCAAGTGCCCTCGGTGGCGGCGGGGGACTCCTCGTAGCGCTTCTTGCCCGTAACCGGGTCGAGCGCGCACTCCCACATGGCGTCCCAGTCAAGCTTGCGGCGTGCCTGGCCCATCTTGTCGTCCATGTCGCGGGCGTGCGGCACCTTTTTGGCGATGTCGGCGGCGTGTGCGGCGATCTTGGTGGCCATGAGGCCGTCGAGCACATCCTGGGCGTTGGGCAGGCATAGGTGCTCTGCCGGTGTCACGTAGCACAGGAAGTCGGCACCGGAGCTGGCGGAGATGGCGCCGCCGATGGCAGCGGTGATGTGGTCGTAACCCACGCCGATATCGGTCACCAGCGGCCCGAGCACATAGAACGGAGCATTGTGGCACAGGCGTTTCTGCAGTTTCATGTTGGCGGCGATCTCGTCGAGCGCCATGTGACCCGGGCCCTCGACCATGACCTGGACGCCGGCGGCCCAAGCGCGCTTGCACAGCTTGCCCAGCTCGATCATCTCAGCGGTCTCGGTGGCGTCGTTGGAGTCGTAGAGGCAGCCCGGGCGGCAGGAGTCGCCGAGCGAAATCGTCACGTCGTACTCGTGGCAAATCTCGAGCAACTCGTCGTAGAACTCATAGAATGGGTTCTCGTTACCGGTGACCTCCATCCAGCCAAACAGCAGTGAGCCGCCACGGCTCACGATGTTCATCAGGCGGCCGGTCTCCTTAAAGGTCTTGGTGACCGACTTGTTTATGCCGCAGTGGATGGTCATAAAGTCCACGCCGTCCTCGGCATGCGCGCGCACGACTTCGAACAGGTCGTCCTTGGTGAGCTTGACCAGCGGCTTTTCCATGTAGCCGATGGCGTCGTACATGGGGACGGTGCCTACCATGAGCGGCGTCTCGTCGATGAGCTGCTGGCGGAACTGGCGCGTCTTGCCCGAGTTGGAGAGGTCCATGATGGCGTCGGCGCCAAAGTCCTCGGCGATCTTGACCTTCTTCCATTCCTCGGCGGCATCGGCCTTGTCGCCCGAGATGCCCAGGTTCACGTTGACCTTGGTGGACAGGCCCTCACCGACGCCAAAGGCGCGCATGCCCTTTTTGATGTGCACGATGTTGGCGGGAATGGAGATGCGGCCGTCGGCCACGCGCTCGCGGATGTACTCGGGGTCGCGATGCTCGCGCTCGGCGACCTCCTTCATCTGCGGTGTGATCCGCCCGGCGCGGGCGAAGTCGATTTGCGTGACGAGCTTGGGCTCGGTCTGTGCGCTCATTGGCACGGCTCCCTTCGTTGGCATTACCCATATCAGGTTTGCGGGTCAGGGCGGGCGCGCCCAGTCTCAGCCTGCCGTCTTGTCCTGCAAGCTCCCCGTTTATGTAATGGGCTCAAGTATAGCCTGAATGGGTACGATTGGGCCAACGAGCGTGCCTGTGGGGAGGCGTACATGGAAGACAAGCATCTATATCGAGAGACACAATGGGGTGTATCGGCCGAGGAAAGCCGTGCGCACCATGGGTTGGTCGCGATTGGTTTTGCGGTGCTTGCCGTGCTGGTGATTGCCTTTTGTATTTGGACGTTCGGCGGTCCTGGCGGCGCCACCTGGGGGTTTGAAGCCGACGAGGGCCTGCCGATTATGACCATGAAAGTTTCTGGTGGCAACACGGTTGCCGCACCGGGCGACTATTGGTATCCGCGCGACGAGTTTGTGCAGCTGCAGCTGAGCGGCGGGTCTATTCCGGGTGAAGAAATCGAACGCGTGACGTTTGATGCGACGCTCAAAACGCTGACGGTGAAGCTCAAAGATCAAGGGGACGTGCCCACGACCATGGACATTGCGCTGACGGAGTGGCGTCTGGAACCTCCGTCGGGCGTTACGGTATCCGACGTAGAGCACGTTAAGATTACCTACCAAGATGGCTCGACGAGCGAGATTGCAAAGGCCGATGGCTTGGCGGAGTAACGGGGTGTTTGGAAACGGCGGGCCTATAGTGCCTGCGCGTTCATGAAAACCAGGGTGTTTTTGTCTGAAAGCTCGGGGATGTGCCGATAGCCGATGTTGAATGCGGTAAGTTCGCTTGCATCCTCGAGCTTGTTTTCTGCCATCCACCGCACCATGGAGCCGCGCGCCTTTTTGCTGGCGGTCGACCGTTGGATGGGCTTCCCGTTGCGGATGCCCTCGCCAAAGAGGCATGTGACGGCCGTGGCGTCGCCCGCGAGGTGGGGCAGAACGGCTTTGGCATACTCTACGCTGGCGAGGTTGACGATCGTGGTGTTTGAGCCTGCCGGGGCGATAGCCCGCGCGAGCTTATCGCTCCAAAATGCGTAGAGGTCTCGGGCACCGTCGACGACAAGCTTCGCGCCCATCTCCAGCCGATACGGTTCGACGGCATGAAAGGGACGAACGCACCCGTAGAGGCCGGAGAGGATCCACAGATGGCTTTGCAGCCAGGCGAGCTGTTCGGCATCCATTACCTCGGGTGCCATGCTCTGGTACTGAATGCCGTGATAGGACATGATGGCAGGGGAGAAGTGACGGGCGAGTGCGGGATTGTCGAGATCGCCGTTTTTCAGGATGGGCCCGAACTCATGCAGGGTGTTGAGGCAAGGTCCCAGCAGTTTGTCACTCACGTTCCACAGCGCCTGCAGGCCGCCGCTGCCTTCATTCCGCTCGATATCTAGCAGTGCGCGGTGGAGGCGAGCTGTCTCGCGCACAAAGGGTGGAATGCCCAGGACTTCAAAAGCATTTTGGGCCGCGCGCATCTGCTTGGCGGGCGAAATGATGACCTGCAGCATGGACTCTCCTCTGCCAAAAAAGAAATTGCGGTGGAATACGGTCTGTTTGGGCTATTGAAAGACCAAATCAATCCGTATTCCACCGCAAGTTATGGGTGGGGTGGATTAGGCGCGCTCGAGGAAGGCCTTGTAGCCGCGATAGGCCTCGTAGATGTCGGCCTTGTTGGCGACCTCCCACAGGGCGTGCATGGACAGGACGGCAACGCCGGAATCGATGACGTTCATGCCGTACTTGGCCATGATGTAGGCGATGGTGCCGCCGCCGCCCGCGTTGACGCGGCCGAGCTCGCAGGTCTGGAAGTCCACTCCTGCCTTGTCCATGATGTCGCGAATGAGGGCCACATACTCGGCGTCGGCGTCGTTAGAGCCGCCCTTGCCGCGGCTGCCCGTGTACTTGTTAAAGCACAGGCCGCGACCCATAAAGGCGGCGTTCTTGGTCTCGAACTTGCCGGCATAGCCCGGGTCGAAGCCGGCGGACACGTCGGAGGAGAGCATACGGCTGTGGGCGAGCGCGCGGCGCAGAGCCAGCGGGCTGTCCTCGCCGGCGAGCGTCATGATCTCGGCGACGGTGTTCTCGAAGAAGCGGCTCGTCATGCCGGTGGCGCCCACGGAGCCGATCTCCTCTTTGTCGACGATGAGCGTGATGCTCGTGCGCTCGACATTGGCCACATTGATCTGGGCGAGCATGGAGGGGTAAGCGCAGACGCGGTCGTCGTGACCATAGCCCAGAATCATGGAGCGGTCGAGGCCCATGTCGCGGGCGGGGCCGGCGGGCACGACCTCGATCTCGGCGGAGAGGAAGTCCTCCTCCTCGACGCCGTACTGCTCTTTGAGGATGTCCAAGAACATCTGCTTGACGGGCTCCTTGGAAGCGTCCTTGTCGTCCTCATCGAACTTGACGGGACGGCCGCCCACGATCACGTCGAGAATCTCGGCGTCGACGGCGTCCTTGGCGGGCTTGGCCATCTGCTCGCTCGAGAGGTGGATCAGCAGATCGGAGATGGTAAAGACCGGATCGTCTGCCTTGTCGCCGATATTGATGTCGACGGTGGTACCGTCCTTTTTGCAGATGACGCCCACGAGTGCGAGCGGGGAGGCTACCCAGTGGTAGCTCTTGACGCCGCCGTAGTAGTGCGTGTCGAGGTAGGCCATGTCGCCGGCCTCGAAGGCGGGATTCTGCTTAAGGTCCAGGCGCGGCGAGTCCACGTGGGCGCCCAGGATGTTAAAGCCCTGCTCGAGCGGGGCGGTGCCCAGGTTGACGAGCATAAGGTCCTTGCCGTGGTTGGCGGCGTACACCTTGTCGCCGGCCTTGAGCGTGCGGCCCTCGGCGATCACGGTCTCCAGGTCGACGTATCCCGCCTCCTCGGCCATCTTGATGCCGGTCTTGACGCACAGGCGCTCGGTCTTGTTCTCGCTCAAAAACTGCTTATAGCCGCGGCAAAGCCCCTCGAGCTCCTCGACTTGCTGTGGCGTGTACTTTTTCCATGCGCAGGGACGCTCCATGACGCAGGCTCCTTTCGGATCGATCGTGCTGGTTGATGTACCGTGAGCCATCGTATCACGCGCGGGCTCGCGGTGGCGGGGGAGCTTGATGTGCGGTGGCCGCGGGGCGGGGAGCGTGTAAACTGGAGTAAGCAAACCGTGCCCAGCCCAAAGCGAGGTATTCAATATGTCTGACAAGCGCCGCACCTTTGCCGTTATCGACGGCAACTCGCTCATGCACCGCGCCTTCCACGCCGTGCCGCCCACCATGAATGCGCCGGACGGCCGCCCCACCAACGCGATTTTCGGCTTTCTGAACATGTTTCTCAAGATGATCGATGCCTTTAACCCCGACGGTGTGGTCGTGGCGTTTGACAAGGGCAAACCGCGCGTGCGCATGGAGATGCTGCCGCAGTATAAGGCGCAACGCCCGCCCATGGACCCCGATCTGCATGCGCAGTTTCCGATGATCAAGGAGCTGCTCACCGCGCTCAACGTGCCGATTCTGCAGTCCGAGGGCTGGGAAGGCGACGATATCCTGGGAACCATGGCGCGCCTGGGTGAAGAGGCCGGCTGCGACATGCTGCTGGTGACCGGCGACCGCGACATGTATCAACTCGTGACCGAGCACGTCAACGTGGTCTCGACCCGCAAGGGCCTGTCCGACGTGGCGATCATGACGCCCGAGAGCGTGGACGACCTGTATCATGGCATTACGCCGGCGCTCGTGCCCGATTTTTACGGTCTAAAGGGCGATACGTCGGACAACATTCCCGGCGTACCGGGCATCGGCCCCAAAAAGGCGAGCGCGCTCATCGCACAGTACGGCAGCTTGGACGAGGTCATCGCGCATGCCGACGAGGTCAAGGGCAAGATGGGCGAGAACCTGCGTGCGCACATCGACGATGCGCTGCTGAGCCGCAAGGTCGCAACCATTCGCACCGATGCGCCCGTCGAGCTCGATTTTGAGGCGACGTCCTTCCCGGCGTTTTCTGCCGACGAGGTGTCTGCGGCACTGGGTACGCTTGGTATCACCGCCATGCAGAACCGTTTCTTGGCGTTGATCGGCGGCGAGGGCGGGGCTGCTGCTGCCTCCAGTGTGTTTGAGATACCTGCTATGGTTCGCGCAGCCGCCGGCGATGCCGACGCGCTTGGTGCCGTTGCGGCTGAGGTCTCCCGCGCGATTGATGCCGGCGAGTGGGTCGCCGCCGTGGTGGACGACGACAAGGAAGAGGGCGCGCTCTTTGGACTGACGCGCACGCTGTGGTTGGCGACGTCCAAGGGCCTGTTCGCGCTCGAGGAGGGCGACGGCGGTACCACTGCCGTAGTCGATGGCTTCAACTTCGCCCACGGCGTGATTGCCGGCGTGCTTGCGCGCCTGTTTATGGAGGGCCGCGTGGCGAGCCCGGATACGAAGGCGTTGTTGCACGAGCTTTCGCCCATCGATTCTTCTGAGCCCGAGCTCATGGATCCGCTGGCAGTCGATTCCACGCGTATCTTCGACACCGTGGTTGCCGCCTACCTGCTGGATTCTGACCGCTCTGAGTTTGACGAGGCGTATCTGGCCGATACCTATCTGCAGATGGCGCTGCCTGCGGCGCGCGGTGCAGAGGGTGCCGGTGAGGACGCTCCGGCGCCTGCCGCCCGTACTGCGGCCCTGACGCTGGCGCTCGTGGCGCCGTTGCGCGACCGCATGGCCCGCGAGAACGCCGCCAACGTGTTCGATGGTATCGAGATGCCGCTCGTTCCGGTACTTGCCAAGATGGAGCGCGCGGGCATGCTTGTGGACCCCGACCGCCTGCACAGTCTGTCCGAGGGTCTGGCGACCCAGATTGCCGAGGTTGAGCGCAGCATTCGCGACCTGGCGGGTGACGAGACCTTTAACATCGGCAGCCCCATGCAACTTTCGCACGTGCTCTTTGACGTGATGGGCCTTCCGACCAAGGGCCTCAAGAAGACTAAGCGCGGCTATTATTCAACCAACGCCAAGGTTCTGAGCGATCTTGCCCGTGACCACGAAATCGTGCGTCTGATCTTGGACTGGCGTGAGAAGTCTAAGATCAAGTCCACCTATCTGGACACGCTGGGCCCGCTACGCCGTGGTGACGGTCGCGTACACACTACGTACAACCAGACCATCACGGCAACGGGGCGTCTGTCCTCGAGCGACCCGAACCTGCAGAACATCCCGACGCGCTCGGAGCTGGGTCGTACCGTCAAGACGGCGTTTTCGGCAGGCGAGGGAAGCGTCTTTTTGGCGGTGGACTACTCGCAGATCGAGCTGCGTCTGCTGGCACATCTCTCGGGTGACGAGCACCTGGTGCGCGCCTTTAACGAGGGCGAGGACTTCCATGCCGAGACGGCGGCGCGCGTGTTTGGTGTGCCGGTGTCCGAGGTAACGCCCGACTTGCGCAGTCGCGCCAAGGCCGTGAACTTTGGCATCGTGTATGGCCAGCAGGCCTACGGCCTGTCGCAGTCGCTGCATATCTCGATGGCCGAGGCACGCGACATGATCGACCGCTACTACGAGGCCTACCCGGGTGTGCGCACGTTCCTCGACAACGTGGTGGCACGCGCCAAGCAGACGGGCTACGCCGAGACCATGTACGGCCGCCGTCGTCATATTCCGGAGCTCAAGGCCAAAAATCCGCAACTCCGCGGCTTCGGCGAGCGCACGGCCATGAACCACCCCATGCAGGGCACCGCGGCCGACATCATCAAGATCGCCATGGCCCGCGTAAGCCGCCGTCTGGAAGAAGAAGGCTTTGCCGCCCACATGATCTTACAGGTGCACGACGAACTGGACTTTGAGTGCCCCGTCGACGAAGTCGAGCGCCTAACCACCATGGTCCGCGACGTCATGGAGCACGTAGTAGACCTCCGCGTCCCCCTAATCGCCGAAGCTTCGACTGGAGTGACCTGGGCAGACGCCAAGTAAGGGCATGATCACAATTCCAAAGTAATACAAAACCAGGAGGACGCCCCTCATCAACAAGGAGCGTCCTTCGTTCAATAAAAATCAGCCAAAGTATCTAGGCGCCAAGACGCCATCCAGGCGGCAAGCAAGTCACCGCAGGACCTGGCCGGGCGAGGCGGGTAAGTTTTTCGTAGATTCCGCACGAGCCGGAAAGCACTTAATGTGCTTTCCGAGCGAGCCCAGGACCTGACCGAGCGAAAAACTTACCCGCCTCGCCCGGCCAGGTCCGATGAGCTACGTTACCGAGCCGCCAAGATGGCGTCGATGAGCGTCAGTACGCCCCCGTCGTTGTTGCTCGGAATGCGCCACTTGGCATGCGCGTTCATGTGCTCCTCGGCATTGTCCACGATAAAGCTATGCCCGACGCGCTCCAGCATGGGGATGTCGTTGTAGGTATCGCCCACGGCGGCAGCATCGGCAATATCGATGTCCAGGTGCTCGCACAGGTGCGCGACGCCGGCGCCCTTGTCGACGCCCAGGTTCATAAAGTCGATCCACTCGCGCCCGGCGTTGGTGACGTAGAGCTTGTCCGAGAACTCGGGGCTATAGGTCTCGCGGAAAGCGGGCTCGGCGTCGTAGCCGGGGAAGAAGACCGAAATCTTGTTGGACTCGAAATCAATGCCCTCAAAGCTGTCGACGTAGTTGATTGTGTTGTAGTAGACGCTGATCTCGTCGTGGTATTGATGGTCGCGGGCAAGCACGTAGAACTCGTCGAAGCAGCACAGGACGGGGACAGCGCGAGGATCCTCCGAGGCACGGCTCAAGACCTGCTGATACAGCTCCACGTCAATATTGCTCTTATAGATATAGCTGCCGCGATAGATCACGCACGCTCCGTTGTCGGGACAAAAGGCGAGGCGGTTCTTGATGCCCTCGAACATCTCCTCGAGCTTGGGGGCGGGACGTCCGCTGGCGGGGCAGAATACGATGCCGGCGTCGGCGAGCTTGTCCAGGCGCTCATCAAGACCCTGGGGCAGCACACGCTCGTCGGTCAGCAGCGTCTTGTCCATATCGACGGCGAGAATCTTAATGTTGCCGATGTTGGCGTCCGATTCGTAAGTTTGCATAAAAAAGCGCCTTTCGTTTCGAGATTGTTTCAGACGTTATAACCATCAACTAGTAGTCGAGCGTATTTTCGCAGGAATGGTGCGTATTTGCACTGCAATTCACAAACTAATGAAAAAACTTTTCAGAAATTTGAATTTGTCGCTTGCGCAGCGTGCACTTTATCGTAATATAGCGAACATCGAAAACGGAGACGGCAAAAGAGCCGTTTACCGAGGAAAAGGTACCGTTTGCGATATTTGAATTGCGCCCGGCGATACGTGAAAGGAGAGGCAGATGCAGTTCGTAAAGATCATCACCACTGCAGACAATGCCATCCGACGCCAGCGCGCAATTTCCCGACGACGATAACAATCGTCTCTGTCCCCATGGGGCGCAATGCCTCAACAGAGTCATTTTGAGGTCGTTGGGTTTAAGCACGACATAGCCGCATGTTTCTAGGGCATGCCTGTGATGCAATCTGCTGAATAACCTGATATTGCACGGTTTTTGACCTCAAGGTGACTTGCAACTGACCGATGTTCTAACTAGCTACCAAGGGCGAAAGGAAACAGCCATGAGCAAGGAAAAAGTCGTTCTCGCATATTCCGGTGGTCTTGATACATCCGTATGTGTCAAGTGGCTCCAGGACGAGAAGAATCTCGACGTCGTTTGCGTCTGCGGCAACGTGGGCCAGGAGGAGACCGGCCTGGATGCCAAAAAGCAGAAGGCGCTCGACTTGGGCGTTCTCGATTGCCAGGTGCTCGACCTGCGCGACGAGTTCTCCGATGAGTTCCTGACCAAAGCCATCGCAGCAAACTCCATGTATGAGAACAAGTATCCGCTGCTCTCCGCCCTGTCTCGCCCGCTGCTTGCCAAGAAGCTTGTTGAGGTCGCCCACGAGTTTGGCGCGACCTACGTCGCCCACGGCTGCACCGGCAAGGGTAACGACCAGGTCCGTTTTGAGGCCGCCGTCAAGGCCCTCGACCCCGAGCTTAAGGTTATCGCCCCGGTTCGCGAGTGGGACCTGAAGTGCCGTCCCGACGAGGTCGCCTATGCCCACGCCCACAACGTGCCGGTTCCCGAGGGCGCCAACGACAACCCCTACTCCATCGACGACAACCTGTGGGGTCGTGCCATTGAGTGCGGTCACCTGGAGGATCCCTGGAACGAGCCGCTCGACGACGCTTGGGTTATGACCAAGAATCCCGAGGACACGCCGGACACCCCGACCTACACCGAGATTGAGTTTGAGGCCGGCAAGCCCGTCGCCGTCGACGGCAAGAAGATGAAGCTCTCCGAGATCGTCATCGCTCTCAACAAGATCTCCGGCGACAATGGCTTTGGCCGCCTCGATCTGGTCGAGGATCGTCTGGTGGGCCTCAAGAGCCGTGAGTGCTATGAGGTTCCCGGAGCCCTGACGCTCATCACCGCCCACAAGGCGCTCGAGGACATCTGCGTCGAGGGCGACCTGCTCAAGACCAAGATCAAGCTCGAGCAGGATTGGGCCACCGCCGTGTACAACGGCCAGTGGTACAGCCCGCTCAAAAACGCGCTCGATGCCTTTATGGCCGATACCCAGAAGTTCGTGACCGGCACTGTCCGTCTGAAGTTCTTTAAGGGCAACTGCCATGTCGTCGGCCGCAAGAGCCCCTTCAGCCTCTACGACTACGGTCTGGCTACCTACGACCGCGACACCACGTTTGACGAGAAGGCCAGCGCCGGCTTTATCGAGATCGATACGCTGTCGCTCAAGACGTGGGCAAAGGTCCAGGGCCTCAGCTCTGCTGCCGCCCAGGCCTAGCGCCTCCTTCCCTTGGTATCCGCGCGGCCCATCCGCGTGATACATAACGGGCGCACGGGGTCCCTACCTTTCGTTATGCTTGCTGACACTTCTTAACATCGGTGGCCCCTACGTTCCGCCCGCATATATGATGCCGCGTCTGCGGCTGAGTCCGAGCCCCGCCGGGGTTGTCCGGCGGGGCTCCTTCTATCAATTTGGCGGCTCTGCGCCTATATATATGAGGAGTATCCATTATGTTCAATGCTATCGCGCATGCTTTACTTGCCCTCGCGCCCGAGTTCGATGCTGCAAGGGTCGAGGACGTCCCTATGAGCCTGAAGGCCTGGATCGATGGTTCGCAGGGCAACATCCGGAGGGAGACGTTGGGCGCCAAGTGCATGGCGCGTCACTTCTTTGCAAATTAGCTACATGGCTCCGCACACGGTGGGGAATGTGTAAAACTAGCGGTTGAAAAATCGCTTTAGCGATATGGCGCATTGCTTTGGGCGCTTGTTTTGGTATTTGGAGAAAGGGGACGGTTCCATGGTTCTTTGGGGCGGTCGTTTTGAGGCAGGCGTGGCCGAGGTCACGCAGGAGTTTGGCGCGTCGCTGCCGGTCGACAAACATCTCTATAAGCAGGATATCGCCGGCTCTAAGGCGCATGCCAAAATGCTGGCGGCCCAGGGCATCATCAGTGCCGAGGACGAGCAGGCGATTGCCAAGGGCCTGACCGGAATCGAACAGGATATCGATGCCGGCAACTTCACCTTCGACATCAACGACGAAGACATTCATATGTCCATCGAGAGCGAGCTGACGCGTCGCATCGGCGAGGCCGGTAAGCGCTTGCATACCGGACGTTCGCGCAACGACCAGGTGGCGACCGACACGCGCCTGGGCGTCAAGGCGCTGGCCAAGGAGCTCATGGAGGCCAATCTTGAGCTGCGCCATGTGCTGGTGGATGCGGCTAAGAAGTACGACAAGGTAATTCTGCCGGGCTACACGCACATGCAGCACGCTCAGCCCGTGCTGCTGTCGCATCATCTGCTGGCGTATTCCTGGATGTTCGCGCGCGACTTTACGCGCCTGAAGGCAGCCTTTGATGCCGCCGACAACTGCCCGCTGGGTGCTGCCGCACTTGCCGGCACGAGCTATCCGCTCGATCGTCAGATGACGGCTGCCGAACTTGGCTTTGCGGGTGTGATTCCCAACTCGCTCGATGCGGTTTCCGACCGCGATTTCCTGCTCGATCTGCATTACGCCGGCTCAGTCATGGCCATGCATCTGTCGCGCCTTTCCGAGGAGATCGTGCTGTGGTCGAGCTCCGAATTTGGCTTTATTACGCTTTCCGACTCGTACTCCACCGGCTCGTCCATCATGCCGCAGAAGAAGAATCCCGACTTTGCCGAGCTTATCCGCGGCAAGAGCGGCCGTGTGTATGGCAACCTGGTGCAGCTGCTCGTGACCATGAAGGGCTTGCCGCTCGCTTATAACAAGGACTTGCAGGAGGACAAGGAGGGCGCGCTCGATACCGCCCATACGCTCATGCAGTGCCTGTCGGTTATGGCCGGTATGATTTCGACTTGGACCGTCAACGAGGACGCCATGGCGCGCGAGTGCGGCGTGGGACACCTTGCCGCCACCGATGTTGCCGATTACCTGGCTAAGCGTGGTCTGCCGTTCCGCGAGGCACATGCCGTGGTGGGCCATCTGGTCCTGATGTGTGAGAAGCGCGGCTGCAATCTTGAGGACCTGCCGTTTGAGGTGTTCCAGGAGGCAAGCTCGCTCTTTGAGCACGACATTACCGAGGCGCTCGACATCCCGTCGATTGTCGCTGCACGCACGACCGAGGGCGGTACCGCCCCTGCCGCCGTTGCCGTGCAGCTGCAGCGTGCCGAGGCACAGCTCGTGGCCGACGAGGGCGTGTTTGGATCGCTGACCAAGGTCGTCGAGATGGGCCACGGGATAAAGTAAGGGTTTGGCCGAAGCTGTTTTTGCCATTTATTGAGGAATCATTTTTTGCTTTACGGACGTCTGCTGATGTGAGCGTCCGTATTTTGTTGCTATGGGGGAGGGGCTTGTCGAGAAGTTCTGTAGGACCTTTGGGCAGGTTGTGAAGGGGGTACGTTCGCGGGCGGCAACCGACCGTCTGCTCTGCTCGATGCGGTTGATGGGCAGTCGGATGGTACTCTAATCGAGCTTCGAAACAGAAGTGACACATATGGAACGCTTTAATAAATTGCAACGTTTCAATAAACAGCTTTTTGTTTAACTGCAGCTAAAACTCTGTTACGATGCAGTCCAGGCGGGTGCCGGAATGGGACTTGGGCACGCGCGAACCTACTTGAAAGGCTACCTTATGGCTATCGAGAAGACCTTCATCATGATTAAGCCCGACGCCGTGCGCGACCGCAAGATCGGCGAGATTGTTGCTCGCATCGAGCGCAGCGGCCTTGTCATCGAGCGCATGGAGATGACCACGCTCGAGCGCTCTACCGTCGAGGAGCACTACGCCCATCTGGCCGACAAGCCCTTCTTTGGCGGTCTCTGCGACTTTATGACGAGCGGTCCGGTTGTCAAGATGGTTGTTTCCGGTCTCTCCGCTGTTGCTAAGATGCGCACCCTCATGGGCGCTACTAATCCGCTTGACGCTGCTCCTGGTACCATCCGCGGCGACTTTGCCGTCGATGTCAACGCCAACGTGATCCACGGCTCCGACTGCCTGGAGAACGCCGAGATTGAGATCAAGCGCTTCTTTGGCTAAACCAGCTTTGACTCCTTAAAGCTGTTAGCGTGTGGCTTGGGCGCCGCGGAACTCCATCCGCGGCGCCCTTTTATTCCAAAATCTATGAAGGGGCCCGTTCGGTCATGAGTTCCGAGCGGGCCCCTGCTGTTAGCTTGTGGCACTGAGATGTTTAGGCCTCGTCGACGACCTTGAGGCCGCGCGTGTGGTCGATCTCGTTGAGGAGGTTAACGCGACGCTCGTGACGACCGCCCTCAAACTCGGCGTCGAGCCACTCGTCGACAATCATCTTGGCGAGCTCGGAGCCCACGACGCGGGCGCCAAAGGCGAGCACGTTGGTATTGTTGTGCATGCGGGAGAGCTTGGCGCTGAAGGGCTCGGAGCACACGACGGCGCGTACGCCCTCGACCTTGTTGGCAGCCAAGCTAATCCCGACACCGGTGCCACAGATGAGGATGCCCAGGTCGACGTCGCCGTTGGCAACGGCCTTACCCACCTTGTAGCCGGCGATGGGGTAGTCAAAGCTCTCGGAGGTGTCGGTGCCAAAGTTCACGACCTCGCAGCCGCGCTCCTTCAGGTGCTCGGAAATGATGTTCTTGAGCTCGACGGCGGCGTGGTCGTTACCGATACCGATCTTCATGGATGGTTCCTCTCTGGTCTGTGCGGCGCAAATGCTAAAGGTGTTTACCGCGTTCGACTGCATGATAGCGCGACTTTTGCGTAAACGCTCGGGCGTTTTTTGGTCAAACGCTTTAGCATGCAACAAGACCGGCTTCTCATGAATGAATGCTGTCAGTTTGTGCTTGAGCGCCGTCCGCCGGAACCATGGTTGCGGTTTTTGATGCATTGTTATCAAATAAAGGAACTAACCATTCTTGAGAGCCCAGCCCGTTATGCAAGCAGGAGATACCTATGCCTACCGATTCCATCCGTGATGCCGCGTTTTGCGATGTTTTGAACCGCGAGCTTGTCTGCGCACTCGGCTGTACCGAGCCCATTGCCGTTGCCTATGCAGCAGCGCTGGCGAGCCAGACGCTCGGTTGCGAACCCGATCATATGGATGTCGCCTGCTCGGGCAACATCATCAAGAACGTCAAGAGCGTGACCGTGCCCAACTCGGGCGGTATGCACGGTATTGAAGCCGCGGCCGTGCTGGGTGCCGTGGGCGGCGACGCTAAGAGTGCTCTCGAGGTGCTCGAGAGCGTTGACGATGAAGACCGTGCTCGCGTGACCGAGCTCCTCGCCGACGCCGGCTACTGCGATGTGTCGCTTGTCGAGGGTGTGCCCAACCTCTACATCAAGGTGACTGCGACGGCCGGGGGCCATACCGCGGTCGTCGAGATTACCGACCACCACACCAATGTCACGTGCCATACCCTCGACGGTATTCCGGTGTGCGGCAAGTCGGCGGGGGAGTGTGCCGCCTGCGCCGAGCGCGTCGTGGCCGAGCGGGCGGCAGATAACGCCGATACGCCCATGTCGATTGAGACCATCATCGACTTTATCGAGGACGGTGACATTGAGGACGCCTGCGCTGCCGTTGAGCGTCAGATTGAGCTGAACGGTGCGATCAGTGCCGAGGGCCTGGCGCACGCTTGGGGCGCCGAGGTTGGCCGTACGCTGTTGGGCGCTCGTGCCGATGACGTCGCCTGCCGTGCCCGTGCCCGTGCAGCCGCCGGGTCCGACGCCCGCATGAACGGCTGCGCGCTGCCGGTCGCCATCGTGTGCGGCTCGGGCAATCAGGGCATTACCTGCGCGCTGCCTGTTATGGAGTATGCCGAGTATTTGCGCTGCGACCATGATCGCCTGGTTCGCGCCGTGATGCTGTCCGATCTGATCGCCGTGCATATCAAGAGCTATATTGGTGCGCTCTCGGCGTTTTGCGGTGCTATTTGCGCCGCATGCGGTGCCGGTGCCGCGATTACCTGGCTGTGCGGTGGCACGCGTGAGCAGATTGGCGCGACGGTCTCGAACACGCTCGGCAACGTGGGCGGCATCGTGTGCGATGGCGCCAAGGCGAGTTGCGCGGCTAAGATTTCGGCAGCCGTGGACGCTGCGATTCTGGGCCACGATATGGCTATGCAGGGCCGTGGCTTCCGTGCCGGCGAGGGCCTGATCCAGGATACCGTCGAGCAGACGATCGCCAGCATGGGCTACGTGGGCCGTGTGGGTATGAAGGATACCGACGTCGAGATCCTCAACATCATGATCGGCAAAACCCAGGTCTGTTAAGACAGTTCGTCGGCTACTTGGTGTTCGTAGAAGGCTTCTACTACGGCGTTAAAGTCGCGGGCGAAGTCTTCCATGGTTCCGCGCCAGGTGGCTCGGCTGGGCTTGCCTTGGCCCACAAAGGCGGTTTGGATGCCGCAATCGGGGGACGGGAAGTCGCGCTTGGGATCGTTGCCCACCATAAGGACCTCGTGCGGCTCGAGCCCCATCACCTGAAGCTGCTCTAGATAGTAGGTGGCATCGGGCTTGCAGCGGGTGGTGTTTCCCATGTGCGTGACGAGCTCAAAGGGAACATCGGCCAGGTCGCCCCAGCCCATGCGGCACTCGATGGCCCCCTGGGGAAAGCTGGGGTTGGTAAAGAGCGCGCAACGCAGTCCAGCGTCCTGTACGGCCTGGAGCGCGGCGTGCGCGCCCGGCATGGCGTGGGCGTTAATGACATCGTCGTTCTTGTACGGAAGAACTTCGCGATCATAGTAGGTAAACGCCTCGTAGATGAGGGGATCGGAGAGGCAGATGCCGCATCGGCGCTCGACCTCGGTGCGGTAAAACTCAAGATTGGTGCGGTTGTCCGTGCCGCTTCGGCGGTTGGCGTTGAGGTCGACCAGGATGGTGCCGAGGCGTGCCATCGTGCCACCACGGCTGCGGCGGCCGATATCCGCGAGCATCGAAGAGACATCCTTAAAATAGCGAAGGATGAACGCGTTGAGGTTGATGCTGAGAAGCGTCTCGTCCATATCGAAAACGACTGCTTTGAGCACGCGGGCACCTTTCTCGAAAAATCGATCTAGAGTTGTTGGCTCCGGATACTTTACCCCAAAGCCGAATGCCTGGCTGGTTATCGTCAAGTTGCGGAGACGTGTGTTCATAAGATTACGAAAAAGTCTCCACACGAGTAAAAAATCGCAGTTCACGCTTGAAATCGAAATGATTTCCCCGTAACCTATACGAACGTGATTGCATAAGCGTCACATTAGTATCTGTCGGCTCCCGAGTGTTCCTAAACGTTGTGTGCTTGTCGCACCCTTCTGTAGGTCCTAGCAATCGGGGCCCCGTAGTTCGAAAGGGGTCCACCTTTGAGTGAGATTCAGAACTCGTCCATTTTCTCTCTTGACGATGTCAACGAGGAGGAGATGAACAACCTCATCGACGGTACGATTACCGACTTTGATGAGGGCGATCTCGTTAACGGCACTGTCGTTAAGATCGAGCATGACGAGGTGCTCGTTGACATCGGATTCAAGTCCGAGGGCGTTATCCCGGTCCGCGAGCTGTCCATCCGCAAGGACGCTAACCCTGCAGACATCGTTGCACTCGGTGATCCCATCGAGGCTCTGGTTCTCCAGAAGGAGGACAAGGACGGCCGTCTGGTCCTGTCCAAGAAGCGTGCCGAGTACGAGCGTGCTTGGAACCGCATCGAGGAGAAGTTCAACTCCGGCGAGAACGTCGAGGGCGAGGTTATCGAGGTTGTCAAGGGCGGCCTGATCCTCGACATCGGCCTGCGTGGCTTCCTGCCCGCTTCCCTCGTCGACCTCCGTCGTGTCAAGGACCTCACCTCCTACATGGGCACCCGCATCGAGGCCCGCGTCATCGAGATGGACCGCAACCGCAACAACGTCGTCCTCTCCCGTCGCGTCGTGCTCGAGGAGTCCCGTAAGGCCGAGCGCTCCGAGATCCTGTCCAAGCTCAAGTCTGGCATGCGTCTCCAGGGCACCGTTTCCTCCATCGTCGACTTCGGCGCCTTCGTCGACCTCGGCGGTATCGACGGCCTCATCCACATCTCCGAGCTCTCCTGGAACCACGTCAACCATCCTTCCGAGGTTGTCAAGGTCGGCCAGGAGGTCGAGGTCGAGGTTCTCGACGTCGATCTCAACCGCGAGCGCATCTCCCTGGGTCTCAAGCAGACCACCGAGGATCCGTGGCGTGCACTGGTCAAGAAGTACCCCGTCGGCGCTATCGTCGAGGGCACTGTGACCAAGCTTGTCCCGTTCGGCGCTTTCGTCGACCTGGGCGAGGGCATCGAGGGCCTGGTGCACATCTCCGAGATGGCCAACAAGCACGTCGATCAGCCTTCTCAGGTCACCCATGTGGGCGACAAGGTTCAGGTCAAGGTCATGGAGATCGACCTCGACCGTCGTCGTATCTCCCTGTCCATGAAGTCTGCTGCTGAGACTCTGGGCGTCGAGATCGAGGTTACCCCGCTGCCTTCCGAGAAGAAGGACGAGGAGACCGACGCCGAGTAAATCGGTTTGACGATCACTTGTTTTAAGATCACTTGTTTTAAGGGATCCGTCCGCAATGGACGGGTCCCTTTTTGCATTTGTTGCTGAGGTACGCGATGCTGCCCGTGCGCGATGCTGCCCTGGCTGTTCGCAGACTATTGGGTTGTCGGTGCATGAAAAATGCCGACATCCCGCCTCGGGGAGGAGGCGGGAACGCACCGAGTAGACGGAGGGGTGCGGAGCGCGGTCGCGTCTCGACTGACGACGTTGCCCATCAACAACCCTATTGTACTGCATAGCGCGGTTCTTGGTTTATCGTGTCGAACGCTTGTGTTGTGCCATTGCCTGCGGCAACGGTGTGCTACACTCTTGCACTGCTGAGTGGGCCAGACGGTCGCGCGATGTGCTGCTTGCAGCACGCGTGAGGAAAGTCCGGGCTCCAGAGGGCGGGATGCCGGCTAACGGCCGGGCGGAGTGATCCGACGGAAAGCGCCGCAGAAAAGAAGACTCCCACCTGCGCCGCAAGGCGTAAAGGGAAAAGCTGAAACGGTGGTGTAAGAGACCACCAGCGTCGTGGCAACACGGCGGCTTGGCAAGCCCCATCCGGAGCAAGCGCGAATAGGAACGCTATGGGCCGGCCCGGTCCGCGTTCGGGTAGCGTGCGTGGAGCTGCATGGTAACGTGCAGACAAGATAAATGACCGTTCACGACAGAACCCGGCTTATCGGCCCACTCGGCACTTTGTTGACGCTGCGAACCCGTCAGCGCGGCAATCTGCCTTTCAAGCCTTCGGGCATGACCATAAGGTCAATGCCCTCGGCTTTCAAGGCACCTTGCTCGCGCTGACGGGTTCTCGCTTTCGTTGACGGAATCATCGGCGTTGTCATTCTTTTTACTAGGGTTATCGTATTATTGAGGCTGTTTGTTGCTGCGCTTTATTTTGTTGAGGGGCTTTGTTGGACAGCTATTTTACTTTGCAATCGAATATTGAGGCTACGGGCGAGTTCGTTGACCGCAAGAGCCGGTTTATTGCCCAGCTGGTCCATATTGAGTCCGAGGATGAGGCGAATGCCTTTATCGAGATGGTTCGCAAGCGTCATTATGACGCTCGGCATAATGTTCCCGCGTGGATTTTGGTCGATGGACGCGAGCGCCAGAGCGATGATGGTGAGCCGAGCCGCACGAGCGGTATGCCGACGCTCGAGGTGCTGCGTGGCGCGGGGCTCAAAAATGTTTGCTGCGTAGTGACGCGCTATTTTGGTGGCACGCTGTTGGGGCCTGGTGGCTTGGTGCGCGCCTATACCGCGGCGACGCAGACGGCGGTGGCCGCGGCTCAGGAGGCCGGGCAGATCGTCGAGATGACAAGCGTCGTGCCGGTTGACGTGTATGTGGCCTATCCACAGTATGAGCAGGTGCTTCGCTTGGCCCAGGATTCGGGTGCCAAGGTTTCGGATACCGATTACGCGGATACCGTTACACTTCACTTGGTGTTTAAGGCGGGGGAGCAGGAGCCATTTTGCGCCAAGATGCGCGAGCTTATGGCGGGACGCGAGGAGATCGAGGTCGGCGCTCCCGAATTTGCCGAGTTCTGACGGCGACGGCCGGCGTGCTTTTGGATGGATCCCAAGCGCGCCGGCCGTCGTTTTATGTTGATGCCGTCTACTCGGCGAGCTGCTTTAGCACATCGCAGGCGATCTCGATGGCATCGTCGATGCAACCGGGGCAGCTGCGGAGCGGACCCTTATCCGATCCGATGCCCTTGAGCGTGCCGCAGACGGTCGTCGTGTTCTTCTCGCCAAAACGCTTGGCGATTTCGCGCGACAGCTTGTAGGTCTGGCCCTTGGTCTTGGGGTTTTCCATGCCGTCGCTCATCACGAAGCCCATGATGGCCACGGCGCCCGAGATGGCGCCGCAGGTTTCGGTCATGCCGCCCATGCCGGCGCCAAAGCCCTCGGTGAGGGTAAAGGCGATCTGAGGGTCGAGTCCGACGGCAGGTGCGAGCGCGCAGGCGACGGCCTGCGCGCAGTTAAAGCCACGGGCGTGGTATTCGGCAGCTTGAGCCTGACAGGCGGTGATGTCGAGCTGGGCCGTATCGATTTGCTTCATCGTTGTCTCCTTGGTCACGGTGTACCCGCTTATGGTACCCGTGACGGTGCGTGTAATCATCGAGAGCTTCATGGATGCCTCATTTTTATCTATCGAGCAAATGTCCAAGGCTTGAGATAAATGCCCCGGATCAATTTGTCCCATAACCTACCTTGTGGATGGGTTGAGAGGGGTGCGGGGTAGCGGTATCGTGAACCGAATAAAACGTAACCCAGGCAAGGGAGCAAGATATGAGCGAGCAGACCATCGGTACCACATGTGTTCAGGGCGGCTATCACCCGGGAGATGCGGAGCCGCGCCAGGTGCCCATCTACCAGTCCACCACGTGGAAGTACGACACGTCGGAGCACATGGGCAAGCTGTTTGACCTAGAGGAGTCGGGCTATTTCTACAGCCGTCTGCAGAACCCTACGTGCGATTTGGTTGCCGCCAAGATCTGCGAGATGGAGGGCGGCACTGCCGCGATGCTCACGAGCTCGGGCATGGCGGCGAATTTCCTCGCGATCTTTAACGTAGCCGGTGCCGGCGATCACGTGGTCGCGAGCTCTGCCATCTACGGCGGTACCTACAACCTGCTCGCCCATACTATGGAGCGCATGGGTCTGACCTGCACGTTTGTTGCTCCCGACTGCACCGACGAGGAGCTCGAGGCAGCCTTTGAACCCAATACTAAGCTCGTCTTTGGCGAGACGATCGCCAACCCCGCCCTTGCCGTGCTCGATATTGAGCGCTTTGCCAAGGCCGCGCACGACCACGGCGTACCGCTGATGGTCGACAACACCTTCCCGACGCCCGTGATGTGCCGTCCCTTTGAGTGGGGCGCCGACATCGTCACGCACTCCACTACTAAGTACATGGATGGCCATGCGGCCTACCTGGGTGGCGTGATCGTCGATCATGGCCAGTTTGACTGGATGGCCCATGCGGACAAGTTCCCGGGTCTTACCACGCCCGATGAGAGCTACCACGGCGTGACCTATGCCGAGAAGTTCGGTCGCGAGGGTGCCTTCATTACCAAGGCAACCGCTCAGCTTATGCGCGATCTTGGTCCCATGCAGAACCCGCATGCGGCGTTTTTCTTGAACAGCTCGCTCGAGAGCCTGCATGTGCGCATGCCGCGTCATTGTGAGAACGGCCTGGCCGTTGCCAAGTTCCTGCAGAGTCATCCCAAGGTACGCTTCGTGAGCTATCCGGGCCTGGAGGGCGACAAGTACTATGATCTCGCTCAGAAGTACATGCCCAACGGTACCTGCGGCGTTGTGAGCTTTGGCTTTAACGGTGGCCGTGCGGCGGCCGAGACCTTTATGAAGAGCCTCAAGCTCGCCCAGATCGCCACGCACGTGGCCGACGCCCGCACTTGCTGCCTGCATCCCGCTAATGCCACGCATCGCCAGATGAACGATGAGGAACTCATTGCCTGTGGCATTTCCGCCGACATGGTGCGCTTGTCGTGCGGCCTCGAGGACACGGCCGATCTGATTGCCGACCTTGAGCAGGCACTCGAGCAGTGCTAGGCTAGCGTGCGTGCGAGGCGTGGGATGGCTTTTCGGCTGACGACGTCCTCATAGTTCCGATTCCGTAGGCGGGACCCCGATCGTGTCCGTTTGTAGGCGATTGGGGTCCCGTTTTTGCGTTGCACGATAGAAAGGATATACATGGAGAAAACTGCCGAGCAGCTGCGCCGCGAACACATTGCCCTAGAGGGCGACACCCACGGTAAGAATAAATGGGCGATTCTGTTCACCGTGCTCGTCATGACCTTTATGGCGTGTCTGGATGCGAGCATCGTGACGGTGGCGCTCCCAGTGATGCAAAAGGAGCTGGGGGTGGGTCTCGACCGCATTCAGCTCGTGAGCTCGGTGTATCTGCTCGCGACGTGCGTCGCCATGCTGCCGTTTGGCCGCTTGGGTGATGTGCGCGGCAAGGTGAATGTGTTCCAGCTTGGTGTAATCGTCTTTACGGGTGGCTCGTTGCTTTGCGGGCTTTCGGCTTCGCTCGAGGTGCTTATCTTGGCGCGTTTCGTGCAGGGCATTGGCTGTGCCGCCGCGATGGCCAACAATATGGGCATCATCACCGAGTCGTTTCCGGCGCGTGAGCGCGGCCGTGCCATGGGCATTCTGGCGACCTTTGTGGCTCTTGGCATGATGTGCGGCCCCGTGCTCGGCGGCGTGCTGGTGGCGAGCTTTCCCTGGGAGAGCATCTTCCTTATCAATCTGCCCATTGGCGTAATCTCGTTTATCGTGGGACTCTATACGCTGCCGCATGTGAAGCCGGAGGCTGGCGAACGCCCTATGCCGTTGACAGAGGCGGCGCGTCGCTGCTTTGCGAGCTCGGCTTTCACGATTAACCTGGCTTGCATGCTTATCGTGTTCGTGGGTATCGGTGCCTCCGAGTTTGTGCTGCCGTTCTACTTTCAGGATGCCCACGGCTTTAGCTCCGATATCTCCGGCCTGTTGTTTTTGGCGATGCCGGTCGTGAATGCCTTTGTGGGCCCGCTTTCGGGCTCGGTGTCCGACAGTGTTGGTTGTGAAGCGCCCACGGCCGTTGGCCTGGGCGTGTACGTGTGCGGTCTCTTTGCGGTGAGCACGCTTGACGAGCACTCTTCCGTCTTGATGATTGTGTGCTGCGTCGCGTTTATGTCGTGCGGCACGTCGATCTTCCAGAGTCCCAATAATTCGCTGTATATGGGTTCGGCTCCGCGTGAGGCGCTTGGCTTTGCGGGCAGCTTGAGCAGCTTGGCGCGCTATGCGGGCATAGCGCTGGGTATTACGGCGGCGTCGCGCATCCTGTATGGACAGACGAGCGCGGCGATGGGCAAGACGGTCACGAGCTATGTGGCGGGTCGTCCGGACGTGTTCCTCTTTGGCTTCCGTTTGGTATTCTACGTGCTGATGGCCGTTGCTACCGTGGGCTTTGCGCTCACATTGGTACGTTTGGTGAGGATGCGCGCCCGTCATTAGCGTGTAGTGGCAGGCTTGCCACGAATCGGACCTATCTACTGGTCTTGCAGCTTTATGGTGCGATGTGGCTTGTGGGGCGGGCGGGGGTCGGTCCGTGGTAGACTATCGAACAACGTTTATTAATCGCGCGGTATCGTTGCCGCGAGAAGGGGTTGCGCCATGCAGGAGCTTGAGGATCGTATTCGCCATGACGGCATCGTAAAGGCCGGTAATGTCCTTAAGGTTGATGCCTTCCTCAACCACCAGTGCGACGTTGAGCTGTTCGACCACATGGGTGCCGAGTGGGCCCGTCTGTTCGAGGGTGTCGAGATCAACAAGATCCTGACGATCGAGGCTTCGGGCATTGGCATGGCTTGCATCGCAGCTCAGCATTTTGGCGGCGTGCCGGTGGTCTTTGCCAAGAAGGCACAGTCCATCAACCTCGACGGCGAGCAGTATGCCACGACCATCTACTCCTTTACCAAGCAGAAGGAGTACCCGGTTATCGTGGGCAAGCGCTTCTTGTCCGAGGGCGACAAGGTCCTGATTATCGACGACTTTTTGGCCAACGGCTGCGCGCTTGAGGGTCTCATCAAGATCTGTGAGGCTGCGGGCGCCGAGGTTGCCGGCATAGGCATTGCCGTGGAGAAGGGCTTCCAGGGCGGTGGCGATAAGCTCCGCGAGCGCGGCTTCCGCGTTGAGAGCCTGGCCCGTATCGCCGAAATGGACTGCGAGAACGGCGAGATCACGTTCGCCTAGGCGCGCAGCACAAGCGATTGGTATGCGATGTGACAAAGGGACTGTCCCTTTGTCACATTTTTTGTATGAGGGGAGGTTTTGATATGGATGAGAACAAGATGGGATGGCGCGAGTATGCGCGCTATGCCGAGATGTCGGTCGAGGAGTTGGCACGCGATTGCGCGGTACAGGTGTTTCGCGCGACGGGTCCGGGCGGACAGGGCGTGAACACGACGGACTCGGCGGTACGCATGAAGCATGGGCCCACGGGGATTGTCGTGACGGCGCGTGAGAGCCGCAGTCAGTTTCAGAATCGCAGCTGCTGTCTGCGTAAGCTGAGGGCAGAGCTTGAGCGTCGCGGGCGTCCACCGCGCCGACGCGTCAAGACCAAGGTGCCTCAGCGATCGCGCCAGCGCAGGCTTAACGACAAGCACTTCAACGCGATTAAAAAGGCCAACCGTCGCAAGCCGGGCGGGGAGGAATGATCCCCTCAATACGTTGCGGTGAAATAGGGACTGTTTTGGGGGTGCGGCTGCATAAACAGTCCCTATTTCACCGCAACTTAGGGATGGCTAGTGGGTGGGGCGCCAGACGTGGAGGGCTCCGCCGAGGACGTCGACCTCGATGCGCGAGGCGACGATGGGCTCGCCGTCGGCCTGAATGGGGTAGTCGGGCTCCTCAAAGGTGAGCGCGGCGTGACGGCAACGACGCATGCGAACCGGCGGCAACTTGGTATGGTGGCCGTCCTTGGCCGAAAGGAACATAGGCAGGGCTACCGCGCGAGGGACGGGGCCGCAGGCGTAGCAGACGTCGAGCATGCCGTCGCAGGGGTCGGCGTCGGGACAGATGCGATAGCCCGAACCATAGGTGGGTCCCAGCTGGATGGCCATGATAATCGCGCGCACGCGCTCGGCGGGCGCGCCATCAAAGCTGATGGTCATGGGGTAGTTGCGGTAGCGCAGACCAAACTGCTCAAGTCCCGAGAGGGTGTAGAGCGGAGCGCCCGTCAAGCCGGTCTTTTTGCGCAGCTCGGTGGTGCCCAGGCCAATGGCGGCATCGATGCCGACCGAAAGCGTCTGATCGTAGTACTCAACGGCAGCCTCGCCGCTGCCGCTCGCAGGGCTCCACGAGCGAATGCGCCCGATGTCCTGACGCTGCAGCTCGCAGGTGAGCAGCGCGCCAAAATCTTTGCCGGAGAAATCGTCGATGCCGAGCGTCTGGGCAAAATCGTTGCCGGAGCCCACGGGCAGGACGGCAAGAGCGGGGCGTGCGTCCTCCTTTTGCGTCATAAGCCCGTTGACGACCTCGTGGATTACGCCGTCACCGCCAAGCGCGATAACGGTGCGATAGCCCTGAGCCTGGGCGGCCAGCTCCTTGGCGTGTCCCATGCGCTCGGTCAGCACCAGGTCAAACTGGGATGCGCGTGCAGTCATGTCCAAAAAGCGCTGCAGGCGCTCAGCGACTTCGCGCGCCGCACCCGACTGGGCGGTGGGGTTGGCGATGATGAGCGTGCGACCAAAATCAGTTGCGTGCATGGGGCGACTCCTGGCGTATGACGTGACGGTGCGGTCGCGCTCAGGTCGAATTGCCCCCGATTGTGGCTGCACGGCGAATACTAACGTCTACTCTATCAGGTCGTTGTGGCGCTCGATAGCATCCGCTACCGTACCGCCCTCATCCACAATAAGCGAACGGCGCTTGGGTGAGATGATGCGCTGGGCGGGGTACACGCCGCGGTGTCCGCCGGTTAGGTAGCTGATAAAGGCCACGATGACAAAGAACCCGGCGGCTGTGCCGTGGAACAGGTCGATGGCCATCATGCAGGTGGTGATGGGCACGTTGAGGCCGGCGCAGAACACGCCGAGCATGCCGAGAGCCGCCAGAAAACTGGGGTCGAGCCCAGTAAGGCAACCGATCCAGCCACCGAGTGCCGCACCGATGCCAAACAGGGGCGTGACCTCGCCGCCTTGGAAGCCCGCGCCCAGGGTAAGCGCTGTGACGACCAACTTGATGACTGCGTCCGCCAGGGTGGTGTTGCCTGCAAATCCGGCGCCGGAAAGCCACGTGGAAAGGCCGGCGTAGTCCCAGGCGTCGAGGAGGGCATAGGCGGCCAAAACCACGAGTGCGCCTATAAGTGCGCGAATGAGGTAATTGGTGATAAAGCGACCGTACAGGTTCTTGACTGTTCGAACCGACCAGGCAAAGAGGCGTGCCGTCAGGCCGAAGATAATTGCGCTGATAACAACGATAACGACCGTTTTGGGCGTCATGTTGGGAACGTTGGCAATGACATTCGCTTCGTACTCGGTACCCAGGGCGAGTGATGTAAAGTAGCCGGTAAACGAGGCGACCAGGCAGTAGATGCCCGCGGTGTAGTCGATCTTGCCGATAAAGCACATCTCCATGCCAAAGAAAGCTCCGGCAAGGGGCGAACCGAATACGGCGCCAAAGGCCGACGAGATGCCGGCGAGCATGAGGTCGTGGTGGTCATGCTTTTTGAGGTGGGCGAGGTTCGAGATGTTGCTGGCGATGGTGCCGCCAATCTGCACCGCGGCTCCCTCGCGACCGGCCGATCCGCCCGTTAGGTGCGTGAGCGTGGAACAGACGAAGGTGAGGACGGCCATGCGCATATGGATGAGGCGTGTGCCCAGAGCGGAGTCGATGACCAGGTTGTTGCCACGCTTGGCGGCGAGGCCGTGGTTTTTGTACACCCATGCGGTGGCAACGCCCACAACGGGGAGCAGCGCGTAAATCCACTCATGGTGCTCGCGATAGTCGGTCGCGATATTCAGCGAGGCCAAAAACGCCCAAGCGGCAACGCCCATGGCGAGCGAGACGATAACTACGAGCACGAGCAGCTTGGCGCTCGCGAGTAGGTTGCGGGCGTTGCGGCGCGTGTCGGCAGCCAAGAGATGCTCGGAGCGGGTGAGCTGTTGCCTGCCTGCCATGATGACGTCGTTAAGGGAGAAAAGGCCGCCGTCGTCGAGCGGCTGGGAATGATCCTGCGCCTCGTTTGCGCTTTCGGGTTTGTCGGTAAAAGTCATACGTTCCTCTTTTGGGTTGCAACACGAGCATTATAAAACGCGGTAAACGCGACGAGCCGGTGGGTTGGTTTTGGTTTTGTTTCGCGGCTTGCGGCCGACAGATGTATTTGCGGGTACAGGCCAAGTCGCGGTCGCGCGTCGAGGGATTATACTGAGAGAAACATAAAGAATCGGCGCTTTTGTTGCGCGCCGCAGCATGCTAGAGGTGTATATGGTTGAGAAACTCATTCCGTTGGAGGACGCGCAGGCGATCGTCTTGTCGCACGTGAATCGCACCGAAGTTGTCGAGATTCCCGTGTGGCAGGCCGCCGGTCTTCCCTTGGCAGAGGACGCGGTGGCCGATATCGACATTTCGCCGTTTGCCAACAGCGCTATGGACGGATATGCCGTGCGCTCGGCGGACTTGGCGCAGGCATCTGGCGAGGCGCCGGTGACGCTCGACGTTGTCGGACACGAGGCCGCGGGCCATGTCTTTGAGGGCGTGGTCGGCGTGGGCGAGACGGTCCGCATCATGACGGGCGCGCCGGTACCCGAAGGTGCCGATGCCGTGGTGAAATACGAGATCGTCGAGGTGCTTGACGGCGACGGCAACGAGGGCTCGCACGTGAGCTTCTCGGCGCCTGCCAAGGTAGGGGAGAACGTTCGCTCTGCCGCCGAGGAGGCCCATGTCGGCGATGTTGTGATGCACGCCGGCGAGGTTGTGGCCCCGGCCGGCGCTGGCCTGCTGGCGAGCGCCGGGTATGCGAGCGTGAAGGTGCATGCCGCGCCGCGTGTGGGCATTATCTCGCTGGGCACGGAGCTGGTCGCGCCGGGTGAGCTGCCGGCGCGCGGGCAGATTCGCGACTCCAACTCGTCGGCGTTGATGGCCGAGGCACTCGATGCCGGCGCCGAGCCGGTGTTCTTTGGCATCGCTCCCGATGATGAGCAGGCAATCGCCGAGCTCGTGCATCGCGCCGTGCAGGAGTGCGATTTTGTCATTACGAGCGGCGGTGCCTCGGCGGGCGATTACGACTATGTGACGGCGCTCGTCCGGCGCGAGGGCGAGGTGCTCTTCGACCGCATCTCGATGCGTCCCGGCAAAGCCATCACGTTTGGCCTGCTTGGGGGCAAGCCGTATTTGGGGCTTTCGGGCAATCCCGCGGCGGCGTATGTGGGCTTTGAGATGCTCGCCCGCCCCGCGATCCGCAAGATGCGCGGCTTTGCCGAGGGTACGCGTCCCGTGCAGCAGGCGACGCTCACGCACGGCGTGAAAAAGCGACAGCATCGCCGCTTCTTCGATCGCGCCACGGTTTTGCGCGACCCCGAGACCGGTGAGCTGTTGGTGACCGAGGCCAAGACGCAGAATTCGGCGCTGCTCGGCACGATGCAGCGGGCTAACTGCCTGTTGCGTGTTGACGAAGGACCGTGCGACCTCAAGGTGGGCGATGTCGTGGACATTGTTCGCGTCGACCTGCCTGAGGGCGCCGTGTTGTAGGAGGAATACTATGGAGCTGAAGATATCGATCGTGACGTGTTCGGACACGCGCGATCTTGCCCAGGATGAGGCCGGAGCCGCACTCGAGGAACTTATCGAGGCGCAGGGCTGGACGGTCGCCTCACATGTGGTTGTGCGCGACGACGTCAGCGAGATCGGTGATGCCATTGTGGAAGCCGCCGATGAGTGCCACGCCAATGTCGTGCTCACCTGCGGCGGCACGGGGCTTTCGATGCGCGATGTGACGCCCGAGGCGACGCGTGCCGTTTGCGAGCGCGATGTGCCGGGTATTGCAGAGGCGATCCGTGCCTACTCCATGACCAAGACGCACCGCGCTATGCTCTCGCGCGCTATTTGCATGCAACGAGGTCATACACTTGTCGTAAACTTTCCCGGTTCTACGAAGGCCGCTCGCGAAAGCTGGGAGGCCATAGCGGACCAGCTGGAGCATGCGGCTCAGATGACAGCGGGCGGCGGACATACCAACTAAGCGGTTTACCTGCGGCGGAGCGACCTGAACGGCTGCTCCGCCTTTTATTTGCGCCCAAGGGGACGGCATTCTGTAGGCATGCTTGAAACTATATTCTCAGACGAGAATAATTTCTCATAATCATTATTCGCACCGAGGTTGATTTCCGATCTCAGCCGAACACATTGAGCAAATAGGCCATTCCCGCAG
>NZ_QSKB01000014.1:0-66791 GCF_003469085.1 Collinsella sp. AM29-10AC | reverse complement strand
GCGGGAATGGCCTATTTGCTCAATGTGTTCGGCTGAGATCGGAAATCAACCGCTGCCAGAAGAGAGGGAAGAACGGCGTGCCTTGGGCCTATCGACAAGTGACGGGCCCTTAGTCCTGGAAGAGCGCCGTGGACAGGTAGCGCTCGCCGGTGTCGGCGAGCAGCGCCACGATGGTCTTGCCCTCGTTCTCGGGGCGCTTGGCCAGCTGCAGTGCGGCCCACACGGCGGCACCGGACGAAATGCCCACGAGCACGCCCTCCTTGTGGCCCACGGCGCGGCCGGTGGCAAAGGCGTCCTCGTTCTCGACGGGGATGATCTCGTCGTAGACCTGGGTGTCGAGGACGTCGGGCACAAAGCCGGCGCCGATACCCTGGATCTTGTGCGGGCCTGCCTGGCCCTTGGAGAGCACCGGGGAGGTGGCGGGCTCGACGGCGACGACCTTAATCTCGGGGTTCTGCTCCTTGAGGAACTCGCCCACGCCGGTCACGGTGCCGCCGGTGCCAACGCCGGCGACGAAGATGTCGACCTTGCCGTCGGTGTCGTCCCAGATCTCGGGGCCAGTCGTGGCCTTGTGAATGGCCGGGTTCGCGGGGTTCACAAACTGGCCGGCGATGATGCTGTTGGGAGTCTCCTTCTGCAGCTCCTCCGCCTTGGCGATAGCGCCCTTCATGCCCTTGGAGCCGTCGGTGAGCACGAGCTGCGCACCGTATGCCTGCATCAGCTTGCGGCGCTCGACGGACATGGTCTCGGGCATGGTGATGATCACCTTGTAGCCGCGGGCCGCCGCCACCGAGGCGATGCCGACGCCGGTGTTGCCGCTCGTGGGCTCGATGATGGTGTAGTCGCCGCCACGCACGAGCTTGCCGGCCTTCTCGGCCTCGTCAATCATGTTCTTGGCGACGCGGTCTTTAACGGACCCGGCGGGGTTGAAGTATTCCAGTTTGACGAGCACGCGGGCCCTGAGGTCCTCGTCGGCCTCAAAGTGGGTGAGCTCCAGAAGCGGGGTGTGGCCGATAAGCTGATCGATGGACGTGTAAACATTGCTCATGGTGAACCTCCAAAGTGTTCAAATGACTGGATACCGTGTGGTTTTACGGTGTTTCTAGCAGCGAAACCCACAAACCTTATAGGTTGTTCGTTTAGCTGTTGGGAAGCATAGTAGACACTAAAGCCTAGTAATGCAATAGGAAATAGGAGATTATTGCAAGTTGATTAACCATCTTGACCGGAACGGGTATTTTCAAAGTCAATTTTTCGGCTAGAATTTCAACGGACTAAAAGACCGAAAGGCAGCACTATATATGTTGGTTTCTACTAAGGGCAGGTACGCCCTGCGCGTTATGGTCGACCTGGCCGAGCACCAGGCGACAGGCCGTATCCCGCTTAAAGAGATTGCGGCGCGTCAGGGTATTTCGGAGAAGTACCTCGAGAATATTCTGGCTACGCTCGTGCGCGCCAATATGCTCTCGGGCATGCGCGGCAAGGGCGGCGGCTATGTGCTCACGCGCCCGCCCGAGCAGTACACGGTGGGCGAGATTCTGCGCCTGACCGAGGGTAGTCTGGCACCGGTCGCATGCCTGGACGGCGACTGCAAGGGCTGTTCGCGTTCGGATGAGTGTCCCACACTCGATGTGTGGAAGAACCTGGACAAGCTCATCAACGACTACCTCGATGGCGTGACGCTCGATCAACTTGTCGCTCCCAACGAAGGCTACGATTACGTCATCTAACCCACACCTGCCATTTGGGGACGGGGTGGAAATGGCAGATTCTCTCGCCCTTTGAGACTTGGCAAATAAGAAGGCCGCCCATTTTTGTGATGGGCGGCCTTCGTTTTGGGCTGTTGAGACGGGCGCGGCCGGAATGGCCGTTTTAGCCCTCGGCGATGCTGTCGAGGATGCTGCGCATGATGGACACCAGGATGCTGCCCATAAAGGCCGATCCAAAGCTGGCGATGGAGATACCCGCGCCCAGCAGATTGACCGACAGATAGCTGGCCAGCTCGAGCATAAAGCTGTTGACTACGAGCTGAAAAATACCCAGCGTAATGATCGTGAGCGGCAGCGAGATAACCGTCAGAAACGGCTTGACGAGCGAATCGACGATGTTCAGGAACAGTCCCACGAAGGCGAAACAGACCCAGGCCTCGGCAAAACCGAAGGGCTGGATGCCGGGGACGAGGAACGTGGCAATCGCGATGGCGATCGAGGTAAAGAGCCAGTTAAGCATAAAGCGCATGGTGTGAATCCTTTCTTGCGCAGGGTGCGTCGGTGTCGCGTGAAGCGGTTTGCTGCGGCGGCTTGGACGGCCGCTCGGGTGTGCCGCCTTGTTCGGCCGCCCATTGTCTCAGATATTCGTGGAGCTTACGTGCGCATTCGGTTTCAAAACGGCGTTCGTCCTGAAAAACGCGCCGCTGGCAGAGAGTCTTGTCGCTTTAGTTTGGTGGTGTGCTACACTGCTACGGGCAAAAGCCACAGGCGTTGCCCTATTGCATAGAACGGGCGAACGATGCCCGATGTCAGTATCAACTTCGATGCCTTATGGCGGGTTTGGCGGTGATCGATGAATATCGAGAACATGTTTGACAAGCCTGATGTCAAGCAGCTGGTCCACGCATTTAGTCTTTTGGATGACGAGAAGGATATCCAGGCGTTTTTGACCGATATCTGCACGCCGCGCGAGATCTGCGATCTTTCGCAACGTCTGCAGGTTGCGCGTTATCTGGATGAGGGCGAGCCTTATGTTGAGGTTCAGGCCCGCACCGGCGCTTCGTCCACTACGGTGAGCCGCGTGTCCAAGGCACTCAACGGCGAGTACGGCGGCTATCGCAAGATCCTCATCAAGCTGGAGGATGGCGAGTAGGCCAGCGACAAAAACGAATTGCGCAGAACCGTCCCTTCGGGGGCGGTTTTTTGATCCCTTGGGGACGGAGGAAATCTGTTGGCGTGGGGCAAATGTGTCCGCGCGGGCGGGTAGGATGGAAGCACTGATTATTGCGAACGGTTTGAGTGGAGGACCATGCCTGTTCGAATCTATACCACCAACGCCGGCGCGGATTTGAGCGATGCCGAGGCGGCGCTGCTCGCCGACCTGGTTGCCCGCCACGGGCGTGCCGTTTTGCTGGCGCCTACGTTTGCCGAGCTCGATCTGTGCCGTCATGATGCGGCGGAAGTTGGGGTTTCACTGGGTATCGATTACAAGACCCCTTCGTCGTGGCTTCGCTCGCTTTGGGAGCTTTTGGGCGACGGGCGCGGTTTCGTCGACAACCTGCAGCGCCAGATGCTGTTTTCGGACATGGTAGCGCGTCTCGACGACGCCGACCTGCAGCCGCTTTCGCGCAGCCAGGGCACGGTGCGTATGCTCGCGCGTATGGCTCGCGATGTGCTGCCGGGTGTGGCAGGGACAGGTGCCGAGCGTTGCTGCGACAACGTTTGCAAGCCCAAGCCCAGAAGCGACGCCGAGGCTCGCGTGTTTGAACTTTTGTGCGCCTATGCGCGCGGTTTGGACCGTCGAGATATGGTCGAGCCCTGCGAGGCGGCCGACATTATGGCCGGTGCCCTGGCCGATAACCTGCCGGCGTGCACCCGCGCCGTATGCGTGCGCGGTGTCACGTCGTTTACGCACGGCCTGCTCGAGCTGCTGTCTGCCGTGGCGAACAATGGGGGAGAGGTCGTCGTGCTGCTTGCCCGCGAGCAGGCGGCGATGCGTGAGGAGCTTGCCGCGGCATTTGATGCCCGCGGCGTGCTGTTTGAGGCCGCGCCGCTGGGGGAGGACGCCGTCGCGTCTGATGTCGCTTGCGGGACTGCCGCTCAGCCAGTCTTTATTGAGGTCGCCGGTCCCCATGCCCGTGCTCATGTCTATGCGGACGCAATTGATGATCTGGTAAAAACGTGCCGGGGTTCCGAGGTCAACGGCGCCGCCGGCGCCTCTGCCGACCCCGCGCGCGTGCTCGTTGTTTCTGCCCGGGCACCCCAGCTGTTCGGTGAGCTCGCCTCTCGTCTGGCGGCTCGTCATATCGCTGCCGAGACAGTTGAGTTCACGGCGTTTTCCCAATCCATTGCGGGCAGGCAGTTTGCGGCGCTCGCCGGCCTGATCGAGCGCATGAAGGCCGCCGACGAGGGCATGGCGTCAAAGACCGAGTGGTGGCCCGCGCCGGAGCTTACCGACTGGATCTACAGTCCGCTTTCGGGCGCTGATGCCGCCAGCGCGCGCACGTTCGACAAGAATATGCGACTGTCGCGCAGCAAGACCACTGCGGGCGTCAAGAGCCTGCTGCAGAGCGTGCAGGGCCAGGTGAGGGGCGCGCGTAAAGCGGCGAGCGACGAGAACTGGTTTAAGAACGTTCCGTGCGTGGTCTCGGACGTGTTCCAGGCGCTGTGGCGTGACAAGCCCGTGACGGCGCTCAAGGCCATGCTTGCCGTTGTCGAGGCGTTGCCCGATCGCTCGCTGGGCAGCTTGGATGGCCAAGCCCGTCGCCAGACGGAGGTGGCCCTGCTGCGCCACGCCATCGACATCCTTATGAATGGCGCCCGCGCGCTCGACGTGTCGCAGGCCGCGGCCGTGCCCGTGCTCGATGGCGTTCGAACCAAGGTGGACAAGCGCAGTACGGCATATGACTACGAGACATTTGAGGTCGACCGTGCGCCGCGCGCCCAGGTGCGCTTTGCATCGCTTGCCGATGCAGCAGCTCTGCGCCCCGGTAGCTATGATGCCGTCCTGTTTGCCGATGTCGATCTGGACAGCTATCCGCTCTCGCATGAGGAGGGTCCGCTGGCCACGCTGACGGCAGAGTTAGATCGCAGCGGTGTGACGCTTGAGCCTGCGGCCTTGCTGCGCGCACGCTTTGGCCGCGCGATACAAGCGTCGCGTGGTCCGGTTGCGCTTGCCCGCGTGACGCACGATCGCCAGGCGCGCGAGTGCTACCCGGCTGCCGTGTGGACCAAGTTGCGGGCGCATGCCGAGGCCACTAACGATGCTAAGGCCGCTGACGCCGACAAGGCCGCTGACGCCGACAAGGCCGCTGACGACGCTAAGGCCGTTGGCGCCGACAAGGCGAAGTGTGTGGGTGAGGGCGATATCGTAAGGGACTTCGATCCCGCGGCAGGCGAAGGTCTCAAGCGCGAGCGCGTGACCTGTGAAGCCCCTCAGCATCTGAGTGCCGAGGCCGTGCCGTATTTGGTCCTGCATCGTCGCGACGACGAGGGCGAGGACGCGCCGCTCGTGCCGCGCCTGACGTCCGCCTCGCAGATCGAGGCCTACTCCACCTGCCCGCTGTGCTGGTTCGTGTCGTATCGCATCAAGCCCCAGTCCATCGATGCGGGCTTTGGCAACATGGAGAAGGGCAACTTTGTCCATGACGTGCTGGAGCACTTGCATGCGCGTCTTCCGCAGGAGGGCATGGAGCGCGTGACGCCCATGAATCTGCCGCGCGCGAAGGAGCTGCTGCACGAGGTCTTTGCCGAGACCCTGGCCGAGCACGCCGGCAAGCGCGGTACCGAGGGCCCGGTGGTGCCGCTCTCCCCGGTGGAGGAGCGTCAGGTGGCCGAGATTCTGCCGCAGTTGGAAGGCGTGCTCGCCTACGAGTCCGAGGCGCTCGCGCCCTTCGCGCCGCGCTATCTGGAGTTTGCGTTCAACGAGCTCCAGGTCGAGTATGCCGGTTGGCCGCTCGGCGGGCGCATCGACCGCGTGGATGTGGATGCCGAGAATCGCGCCGTGGTAATCGACTACAAGCATCGTTCGGGTGTCGAGGAGTTTAAGCTCGCCGATCCTACGGTGCGCGACGAGGAGTCGGGCGAGGCCCCCATCGACGACCCGCGCTGGCTGCCGCCCCATACCCAGACACTCATCTACGCCCAGGCCATGCGCCGGGCGCTGGATCTGGATGCCCGTGCGGCGCTCTATTTTTCGACCAAGGGCGGCAAACCGGCGCTGCGCGGCGCCGCGAGTGCCGAGCTGCTCGAGGAGGAGCGTGGTGACGGCCGCATCCCGGGGCTTAAGAAGGGCTTTCCCGGCGAGGGTGGCAGCATGGACTTCGACGCCCTGCTCGATCGCGTGGAGGCCGGCATCGCCGAGCGCCTGCACGAACTCGAGGCAGGCGACGTTGCCGCCGTCGACCCGACGTCGGCTCAGGCCGCGCATGCGCGCTGCTCGTATAACCACGAAGGAACGTTTGTAAGGAGGGACGTGTAGACCATGGATCTTTCGACTTTGATGCCGCAACAGCTGCAGATCGTCAAAACGCTCGACCGTCCGCTGTTTGTCTCGGCGGGTGCCGGTTCGGGCAAGACCTTTACCCTCACGCGCCGCATCGTCTACGCGCTCTCGCCCGAATCCGGTCCGTTTGTCGAGCATCTGGACCAGGTGCTCGCCATTACCTTTACCAAAGATGCCGCGGCCGAGATTCGCGACCGCGTGCGTCGCGCGCTTATCGAAGAGGGTATGGACGAGGAGGCCCTGACCGTCGACGACGCTTGGATCTCGACCATTCACGGTATGTGTTCGCGCATCCTGCGCGCGCATGCGTTGGAGCTGGGCATCGATCCCGAGTTCACGGTGCTTACCGATACCGATGAGCTTATGGATCAGGCTGTCGAGCATGTGCTGGGGCGCGCGACGGCGCCCGATGCCGCGCCTGAGCTCGCCGCCTCGCTTAAGGCCCTCTACGCTTGGTATCCCATGGCGGGCGAGGGCGGGCCGTTTGGCGCCGGTACCACCATCAAAGGTCTGGTGCGCGACCTGCTGGAGCTATCGAGCCAGCTGCCGGGCGGCATGGACGATGTGTGCGTGGCGCGCGGCCAGGCCGACACCTCTGCGCTTGCCGACGCCTATCGCGCGGCGTTGGGTGCGAGCAAGGCCGCGACCGAGAAAGCGCAGGTGGCACTCGATGCCATCGACGCGTTTGAGGCGAGCGGCAAAACCATGGAGGATGCAGCGCGACTCATGATGTCGTGCAGCATGCCTCGGGCGAGCAAGGCGTTTCCTAAGGAGCAGGTGGAGCTGCTCAAGGCCGAGGCTGCCGATGCGTTTATCAATATCGTGCTGGCCTGCGGTGGTCCCGCGCTCGATGCGCTGGTGGGCCTGGCCCGTTCCGTGGAGGCTGAGTATCGCGCGCTGAAGGCCGGCCAGTCCGCGCTCGATAACAACGACCTACTGCGTATGGCGTACGAGGCGCTGCGCGACTACCCGGCTATTCGAGCGGCCTATGAGGGTCGCTTTAAGATGGTCATGATCGATGAGTTCCAGGATACCGACCAGATGCAGGTCGATTTGATCCGTTACCTGACGGGCGCGGGGGAGCGCGCACTGTGCACCGTAGGCGATGCGCAGCAGTCGATCTACCGCTTCCGTGGTGCCGAGGTCGAGGTGTTCCGTCGCCAGGAGCGCAAGGTGGGTTCGACGACGGCGCCCGAGACGGTCGCCACGTCCGATGCCCCCGCCGGCGAGCTCGTCAAGCTTGTACGCAACTTCCGCAGCCACGACGAGGTGCTGCGCTATGTGGCGCGCGTCTTTGACGGCGACACCGGTGGTTTGATGCAGGGGTTCTTGGATCTTGAACCGAGCGACGAACGCGAGGACAAGCTCAAGGCGAAGGCATCGCGCCGCCAGGCGCTGCTCGTTGCCGGTGGCAGTACGCAGGAGCGAACGCAGGCGAAAGCTCGCGCGATTGCGGAGCGATTCCAAGCACTCGTTAAAGCGGGCCAGCCCCAGGGCAGCATGGTCCTGCTGCTGGGCCGCATGACCAACGCCGATGTCTATGCGCAGGCCTTCCGCGACCAGGGGCTCGACTGCGTGATCGCAGGCGGCTCGGTCTTTGCCCAGGCAGCCGAGGTGCAGACGGTGCGTGCCCTGGTCTGCGCACTCGCCAATCCGGCCGATACGGCGCAGGGCCTTATGCCGCTGCTCGCCTCGCCGATGTTTGCGCTCGGCGCCCAGGAGTTCCTGGCGCTGGCGACCAAGCTGGACGACCAGACGGGGGAGACCTCGCGCCGCAACATCGATGCGGGTATCATGAGCGATTTCGATGTGCCGGGTTTGCAAGACTTGCCGCTCGTGACGCGCGCCCGCGAGGTGCTGCGCTACGCGCTTCGCCGTGTGGGGCGCGATTCGTTCGCCGCCATCGCGCGCGATACTGTCAACGCCTCCGGCTGGTTTGTGCGTCTGGCACAGCGTGGTCCCGAGGGCAGGGCCATTGCCGCCAACGTGCTTAAGGCGCTCGATGCCGTGGCCGAGGCGGAGGCCGAGTTCGGTAACTCGCCGCGTTCCATTGCGCTTGCCTTCGACCGCTTCTTGGCGGGCAAGGAGGCCCCAGGTGCCCTCAACGAGGAGGGCGACGGCGCGGTGCGCATCATGACGGTGCATGCCTCCAAGGGCCTGGAGTATCCGGTCGTGGCGGTTGCGGAGTGCTTTGGCGTGCGTAAGTCCTCGGGTGCGGCTCAGATGGGGCGTGTCGAGGGCGGAGCGCAGGTCGTGGCGCTGCCGGCGCGCTTCGACGGCGTTAAACTCGCGGACGGCACGTTCGTGAAGGGCGATGACGTCAAAAAACAGTTTGAGCACGCGTTTAAGGGCAAGGGCACGTCGCTGTGGCTGCCGCCAGAGCTCATGGAGGACGTCTGTGCGACGGGCTCTCCCGCCGAGGCATTTGCCCGCCTGCGTAACGACGACCTGCAGCTTTCGCTCGAGGAGCGGGCTCGCTTGCTCTATGTCGCCATGACGCGTGCGCGAGAGCTGGTCATTCTGGCGATGGATGCCGGCGTGAGCCGCGGCAAGGTGACGGCGCCGACCTTCGACGTCGAGACCGATCTGACCTATGACGTGCTGCGTCGTATTCTGCCTACCGACGCTCTGGACATGCCGCAGCTCGATGCCGACCGCCTGGTGTTCGACAACTCCAAGCCGGGCGACTACGAGCTCATCTCGCTGGCGGACTTTACGTTTGGCGAGCAGGCGTTTGAGGCCAATGCTTCTCTGGATGCCGAGGGCAGGCTTGTCCGCGGCGATGCGGAGCCGGGGGGCGCCGGTGCGGATGCCCGCGCCGCCGTTCCCGGCCCTGCCGACCCCGAGCCCGATGCGTTTGAGCTCGTGTATCCCCAGACGGTGGGCGTGCGCATGGGCGCCTGCCCGTATCCGGTGCGCGATTCGTACAGCTACTCGTCAATTGCCGCGGCGCTGCATGCCGAGGCCGAGGACCGTGCCGCCGAGGCGCGCGTGCCCATGGACGAGGCTGGCGATGATGCCGAGTCGGATGGCTCGGAAATGACGGATGCGGACGTGGCCGCTGTCGAGCCCGCCGGCAATCCCATGGCCTTGGGTTCGGCCTTCCATGCCGCCTGCCAGTGGCTGATCGAGATGGGTGCCGATGAGCTGCCCGCCGAGCGTGCCGACGCCCTGGCTCGCCTGTGGCGCCTGACGCCGGAACAGCGCGAACGCTTCGACGTTGCCCTGGATCGCTGGCTCAAGTCGGCGGTCCGTGCCGAGCTACTTGCCTGGCCGTGCGTTCGCGCCGAGGTGCCGTTCTTTTCGCTGGGCTGCGAGGATGAAGACATCGCTCGCTACGGTGCATATGCCGAGGGCGCCATCGATGCTTTGGCGACGAACCCGGCGGATTCGTCATGCGCGCTGGTCATCGACTACAAGACGGGCGGCACGCCGGACGAGACGCCGGAACAGCTGCAGGAGAAGCACGCCCTGCAGGCGCGCGTCTACGCTGATGTTTTGCACAAGGCGGGCTTTGAGGCCGTGACCGTCAAGTTCGTCCGCGTGGAGCAAGTCGACCTCGCCAACCCGTGCGAGCCTCAGGTGGTCACCTACAGCCTCTAGCCCTCAATAACTTGCGGTGGAATACGGACTGTTTTGGCCAAAAAAGCCGGCAAACAGTCCGTATTTCACCGCAACTCAATAGGAGCCGTGTGGGTTTGGCTAGGTTCGGGTGCTGTCCGTGCCGTGGGGTAAAATCGTTCAGTCAGAACACGAACCCGCATCGGAGCTCATCACATGGCATTCGTCCATCTGCACAATCACACTGTTTTCTCCATGCTCGACGGCGCAACCCGTATCCAGGATATGGTCAACCGTGCCGTTGAGCTTGGCATGCCCGCCGTGGCCATTACCGACCACGGTTACATGTACGGCGTGCCCGATCTGGCGCTGGCCTGCGACGCCGTCAACCACAACACACCCGAGTACAAAACCTGGAGCCACGACAAGGCCTTCTTGGAAAAGGATCGCCGCGACGAGCTGGTGGAGCCCGATCCCGAGGCAAACCCGCGCGAGCATGCCCAGTATGTGAAGGACATGGCCATGTGGGATGAGAAGGGCAACATCGACGAGCTCAAGCCGCCCCTGGTCATCAAGCCCATCTTTGGCTGCGAGGTCTACTTTACGCCGGACGAGACCCTTGCCCGCGACCACAAGCCCGAGCTCTACCACATGATCCTCCTGGCCAAGGACCAGGAGGGCTACGTCAACCTGATGCAGACGGTTTCCGAGGCCGCCGTGCAGGGCTTTTACTACAAGCCCCGCGTGACGCTCGACAACCTGCGCCGCCATGCCAAGGGCATGATCTGCACGAGCGCCTGCATCGCGGGCATCATTCCCAAATACATCGACCGCGGTGACATGGAGGGCGCCATCAAGTGGGCCGAGACCTTCCGCGATACCTTCGAACCCGGCGACTTTTATATCGAGATCCAGGAACACGGCATCACCACCGACAACGGCCTGACCGACGAGCAGATGGACCGCACGCTCATCGATATCGCCAAGCAGGTGGGCGTCAAAGTCATTGCCACCAACGACTTCCACTACCTGCGCCGCGAGGACGCGCCGGTGCAGGACGTCATCATGTGCATTGGCATGAACGCCAAGGTCGACGACCCCAACCGCATGCGCATGACCGGCTCGGAGTTTTATATGAAGACCGAGGAGGAGATGCGGGCGATGTTCCCGTATTGCCCCGAGGCCTGCGACAACACGCTCGAGATCGCCGACAAGTGCTACGTAGAGCTGGACTGGGACTCCATCATCCTGCCGCGCTTCCCGCTGCTCGATCCCGGCGAGACGCACGAGAGCCAGTTCCGCCGCGAGTGCGAGAAGGGCCTGCGCCAGCACTATGGTGACGACTGGGCCACGCGCGAGATCGGTGGCGTCAACATCAAAGACCGCTTTGAGTACGAATACAAGGTCATTTGCGACAAGGGCTTTGCCGCCTACTTCCTCATCGTCGCCGAGTACGTGCAATGGGCCAAGGACAACGGCATCGGCGTCGGCCCCGGCCGTGGCTCGGCCGCCGGCGCTATCGTCGCCTACGCCATGAACATCACCGCGTTCGACCCGCTCGAGAACGGCCTGATGTTCGAGAGGTTCCTGTCCCCGCAGCGTACCGAGATGCCCGATATCGATATGGACTTCGACGATGAGCGGCGCCTCGAGGTCGTGGAGCACGTTCGCCAGCTCTACGGCCCCGAGAAGGTCACCCACGTCATCACCTACTCGACCATTAAGGCCAAGCAGGCCATCAACGATGCCGCGCGCGTTCTGGACTACCCGGTCTACATGGGCCAGCGCCTGTCCAAGATGGTCTCGAGCGACCCCAAGGTCAAGCTCAAGCAGGTACTCGAAAAACAACCCGGCAAAGAGGATCTGTTTAACCCCGACTTTGCCGAGGCCTATAAAAAGGACGACGACGCCCGCCGCATCATCGACACGGCGCTCTCGATTGAGGGCCTCACCCGTGGCGAGGGCGTGCACGCGTGCGCCGTTCTGATCTGCCGCGACCCCGTCAACGAACATGTGCCCACCAAGCTCGACACCAAGGGCGGCGTCGAGATTACCCAGTACGAGGGCCATACCGTTGCCGACATGGGCCTGCTCAAGATGGACTTCTTGGGCCTGCGCACGCTGACGGTTATCTCCAAGGCCAAGGCAAACATCAAAAAGAACTTCGGTATCGACATCAAAGAGGAAGAGATCCCCTTTGACGATCCCGAGATCTTTAAGCTCATGGGCTCCGGTCACACTGCCGGCGTCTTCCAGGTCGAGTCCGCCGGCATGACGGCCACGATCAAGAACATGAAGCCCACCGAGTACAAGCACGTCGTGGCATTGATCGCCCTGTACCGCCCGGGCCCGCTGGGCGCCGGCATGGTCTCGTCCTACATCAACCGTATGAACGGCAAGGAGCCGGCCGTCTCCTACGACGACCGCCTGGACGACATCCTGGGCGAAACCTACGGCACCATGGTCTACCAGGAGCAGGTTATGCTCATCTCCGTCGAGATGTGCGGTTTCTCCAAGGGCGAATCGGACTCGCGTATCCGTAAACCCGTGGCTAAGAAAAAGATCAAGCTGCTCACGTCGACGGTGCTGCACTGGGAGGATGGCTCGGACGAGACCACCTACGACCACTGGATGAACGGCGCTATCAAGAACAACTACACGCGCGAGGTCGCCCAGAAGATTTGGGACGATGTTCTCGAGTTCGCGTCCTACGCCTTCAACAAGTCGCACTCCGCCGGCTACGCCATCCTGGTTATGCAGACGGCGTGGCTCAAGGCACACTATCCGCATGAGTACATGGCGGCCGTTCTGACGTCCTATACGGGCAAGACCGACAAGATCGTTCACTACGTCTCGGCGTGCCGTCACGATGGCATTCCCGTGCTGTCGCCAGACGTCAACGAGTCCGGCACCGAGTTCACGGCTACCAAGGAAGGCGTGCGTTTTGGTCTGGCCGGCATCCGCGGCGTGGGCACCGGCGTGGCGCAGGCGATCATCGCCGAGCGCGAGGCGGGCGGCCCGTTTAAAACGCTGCACGACTTTGTCGAGCGCGTGGACTCCAGCCAGGCCAACCGCCGCGTGATCGAATCGCTCATCAAGGCAGGCGCCTTCGACTCCACGGGGTATCCGCGTCGCCAGATGATGCACTTTGTGGACAAGAACAACCCCGAGAACATCATCGATGCCGCGGTAAAGCGCCAGAAGGATCGCGCGAGCGGCCAGACGTCGTTCTTCGATATGTTTGGCGACGTTGAGGGCTCGGGCTTTGAGGTGAGCGTGCCCGATCCGGATGGCCAGGAATGGGACCGCCACCTTAAGTTGAGTCAGGAGAAGGAGGTTCTGGGCATCTATGTCTCGGACCACCCGCTACGCCCGTTTGAGTATGCACTAGCCAAGGCGCGTGACTTCTCGTTCTCGCAGATCGACACCGGCTACGAAGTTCAGAATCCTACGGGCGGCACCATCAACCAGGAAATTCCCGAGGGCAAGGCGCTGTGGTGGGCCGGCATGGTCTCGAGCGTGTCCAAGCGCGTGACCAAAAACGGTGACCCCATGGGCATCGTGCAGCTCGAGGACATGGAAGGCGAGGCCACCGTCGTCGTGTTCCCCAAGACCTACAAGGAGGCCGAGGGGTACCTGTACGGCGAGGTCGATCCCGAGACCGGCGCGCAGCTGTCCGATGCCTTTGTGCGCATTAAGGGCAAGCTCGAGCGCTCGGACCGCGGCGACCAGATCATCGCGCAGGAGATCGTGCCGCTCGAGCTCAACGAGGAGAACAACAAGCCCAAGGTGTTTGAGGTCATGGTGCCCAACAGCCGCTTTAGCCAGGGCAATATGGCGCGCCTGGCCACGGTGCTCACCGCTAGCCCGGGCGGCGACCGCGTGGAGATCTTTATCGAGCAGGTGGACGGGCGCGTGCTGCGTGCCGAGGTACCTGCCAAGGTCAACGCGCGTTCGATTCCGCTGCTGGCCGAGGCCAAGGCCATTGTGGGTAACCAGGGCCGCGTGACGGTGATCTAAGCTACCCCGGGTGAGATTGGAGGAAGTGATGGCGCAGGGGACGTTTGTGCAGGCGCTTCGCAAAGAGGCGGCGTTGAGCGGCACCTTTATGAAGGGGCGTTCGCTCATGCTCAACGGTGCCGTGCTGTCGATCGAGGACAGCGGCTCGCGCTTCTCCAAAAACGTGACGGTCGAGGGCGCGGTGCGCGGCTCGCGCGGTTACCTGTACAAGACGCACGTGGCGCTCGACATGGACGAGCACGAGGTTATCGACTACGACTGCGACTGCCCCGCCGCATACCGCTATCCCGGTATGTGTAAGCACGCTATTGCCACGGCGCTGGCGTATTTGGATGCCAGCGGCGCCGAGCCCGTCGAAGGTTTGCGCACGCCGGTTCGCACGTTTACGGCGCAGCCGAAACAGCCCGCGCGCGCCATGTCCGCCGCGCCGGCCGTCAACCCCAACTTTCCCTTCCCGGCGCCCGTCCCCACGAGCCCGAGCCTTGTGGCGGCGCTCTCCGATCTTTTGGACGCGCGCATGGATGAGCTGGCGAGCATGCGCCGCAAGCTTGCCGGTGCCGTTGATCCCGACGCCCCCAAAGCGGCATTGGAGCCCTCGTTGGTGCCGTACTACAATCCGCTGTTCGCTGACCGCTTTAGCTGGGCGCTCGAGTTCCGCATTCGCTGTGGATCGGTCTCCTACGTGGTCAAGGATATCGACGGCATGGCCGATGCCTATGTCCGAGGCGGCACCTTCTCGTACGGCAAGAAGCTCACGTTTGTCCATACGCCCGAAGCCTTTGACGAGGTTTCGGTGCGCCTGCTCGACCTTGTTGTGGCAACGGTTGTGTATCTGAGCGACATCACGAGTTCGCGTTCGGCGTCGTACGATTTTGCACGCAGCGGCTTTGTCGCCGAGCGCCAGCTGCCGCTGTCCGAGCATGACATCGTATACATGCTGGACTTGCTACCTGGCCGGACCATTTCCTTTGAGCCCGCCTGGTCGCGGGGAACGACAACGCATCGTTCCTATGAGGTAGCGGTTGAGTTGTCGCCGGTGGGGGAGGACGAGGCCTCGGCAAAACAACCGCCGCTCCTTGCCGCCAAGATCGCGCCGGCGGCCGGTGGCAGCTACGACCTGCGTCTGCCCGCCGATATGTACTGCTTTGTCTCGGGCGACGTTGCCTATCTGGTTGACACGCACCGCGCGCGCCGCGCCGATGCGGCGTTTGCCCAGCATGCCGCACCGTTTCTGTCGCGTCTGCTGCCCTGTCGCACGCCGGTCCATATCGCCGTCGAGCAGGTGGGTGAGTTCTGCCGCATGGCGCTGCCCATTTTGCGCGACTACACCGACCTCACCGCGCCCGCCGCGCTCGATACCGTGGCGCCCGAGCCGAGCTTTGCCATGTCAATCGGTGTCGACGACGGGCTCGTGACCTGCAAAATTACGGTTACCTACGGCGACTGGTCGGCAGATCTCTTTGGCCTGGGCGCTCCGGGAAGCCCCTTCGAAGACCAGCGCCCGGGCGTGCCGCCGCGCGACGAGGTGGCAGAGTTTCGCGTTATGGACACGGCTGCCATGTACTTCGATTTCCACGAGGGCGGCCTGGCGTTTGAGGAACGCGATGACGAGAGCCTGTTCTGCCTGCTTACCGAGGGCCTGTCTGCCCTGTCCGAGCTGGGCGAGGTCATGCTCAGCGACCGCCTGCGCCAGATCTCGGTGCGCCCTGCGCCCAAGCTTTCGGTGCGCGCGACCGTCAAGAGCAACCTGCTCGATGTCGAACTGGGCGCGAGCGGTCTTTCGGCGGCAGATCTTGCCATCTATCTCGACTCCTACAAGCGTCATCAGACGTTTGCGCGCCTGACGTCCGGCGACATCGTACGCCTGGATGAGGGGGCGCGCGCCGCGTTTGGTCTTGCCGAGGACCTGGGTGTCGATGCCGTCGATCTGCTCGATGGCGTGTCGCTTCCCGCGTCGAGTACCCTGTTCGTCGACAGCATGCTCGCGCGCACGCCCGCGCTCGAAGCCGATCGCGACGCTGCGTTCCGCCGCACCGTCGAGCGCCTGGATACGCTCGGCAAGATGGACTTTACGGTGCCGGCATCTCTCAAGGCCACGCTACGTGGCTACCAGGTCGATGGCTACCAGTGGCTCGGCTCGCTCGAGCACCTGGGCCTCGGCGGCATTTTGGCCGACGACATGGGCCTGGGCAAAACCCTGCAGATGATCGCGCATATCCTGGCGCGCGTGGAAGCGGGAGACGCCAAGCCCACGCTCGTGGTATGCCCCGCGTCGCTCGTGTATAACTGGACTGCCGAGCTGGAGCGCTTCGCGCCTTCGCTCGACGTGTGCGCCATTGTGGACGCCAAGGCTCAACGCCGCGTGCAGATCGCCGGCGTGGCCGAGCATAACGTGGTCGTGACGTCATACGACCTCATGCGCCGCGATATCGACGAGTATGCCGAGCAGGACTTTGCCCGCGTCGTGCTCGACGAGGCCCAGTACATTAAAAACCCGCTCACGCAGGTGGCGTGCGCTGCCAAGCGCTTGCCGGCCGGCGTGCGCTTTGCCCTGACGGGCACGCCCATCGAAAACCGCCTGTCCGAGCTCTGGAGCATCTTCGACTTCTTGATGCCGGGCCTTTTGGGGACGCGCGAGTCGTTTGCCAAGCGCTTTGAGAGCCCCGTCGAGCATGCCGAGGGCGATAGCGCCGCTCGCCTACAGTCGCTCGTGTCGCCGTTTGTGCTGCGCCGTGTTAAGGAAGACGTGGTGGCCGACCTGCCCGAGAAGATCGAGGACACCGTCATGGCACAGCTCACCGGCGAGCAGCGCAAGCTCTACCTGGCCAACCAGGACCGCATCGCCCAGCAGGTGCAGCATCGTGAGGCATCCGAGTTTAAGAAGGACAAGCTCAAGGTGCTCGCCGAGCTCACCAAACTGCGCCAGATCTGCTGTGACCCACACCTGCACTACGAGGACTACAAGGCGGGGAGCGCCAAGCTCGACGCTTGTATGGAGCTCGTGCACGGTGCGCTCGACGGCGGGCACCACATTCTGCTGTTCAGCCAGTTCACGGGCATGCTCGATATTATCGGCAAGCGCTTGGCCAAGGAGGACGTCGGCTTTCTTAAGCTCACGGGCGCTTCGTCTAAGGAGAGCCGCGCCAAGATGGTCGCGCAGTTCCAAGCGGGCGAGGTGCCGGTGTTCTTGATTTCGCTCAAGGCGGGTGGCGTGGGCCTTAACCTGACGGCTGCCGACGTGGTCATCCATTACGACCCGTGGTGGAACGTGGCCGCGCAGGACCAGGCGACCGACCGTGCGCACCGTATTGGCCAGCAACATACCGTGACCGTGTACAAGCTCATCGCCAAGGACACGATCGAGGAGCGCATCATGCAGATGCAAGAGTCCAAACGCGACCTGGTCAACAGCGTGCTCGGCGGCGACGGCATCTCCTCGGCGCTGTTTACCCGCGAGGATGTTCTGGCACTGCTCGGCGGCGACGGGCGCTAACCCGCTCGGGTGGGGCCGCCAGGGCGGATAGCGCACGTTGCCCCATCGTCCCCGCTCGTTATGTGTTCATTTGCGATGCCGTGGATGGTTCGCGCGCCTTTGGGCATAAGAAGCATCGAGAACATCGGCACATCAGCAAAGGAGAACATCATGGCGAAATTCTATAAGGACCCCGACGGCAAGCTCATTGCCGCCCTTGGCAACGACGTTGCAACCCCTGCCGGTTGCACGGAACTGACCGCAAACACTGAGGACGCGGCGCACGAGAAGCACGTGCCTGTTGTCGAGACCGAGCGCGACGGTCACGTGATTCGCGCACGCGTTGGCTCGGTCGAGCACCCCAGCCTGCCCGAGCACTACATCGAGTGGATCGCCCTTGAGGCCGAGGGCCGTCTGGAGGTCCATTACCTCCAGCCCGGCATGAAGCCCGCGACGTTTTTTGCCGGCGGCTCCAAGACCGGCACCGTCTATGCCTATTGCAACCTGCATGGGCTGTGGTCCGCGACGTTCTAGGAGCGCGTCCCCGCTCGGGGTATCATAGCTAGCATATGCACATGCGAGCGCCGACTGCATCATGCGGCCGGCGCTTTTACTACGACAACGATGGTTTACGACGGAAAGGGCTGAGCCATGAAGCTCGCACTTGCACAGATCGATATGCGCCTGGGTGATATTGAGGGCATTTGCGGCCGCATCGAGGACCAGGCTCGTCTGGCCCACGAGCGCGGGGCACGCGTGCTGTGCGTGCCGGCTCCGCTCTTTATGGGCGCCATGCCCGGGGGCCTGGTGGGCACTGCCGACTTTGAGCACGACATGCTTGCCGGCTTGACTGGTGTCGCCGAGCGTATCCAGGAGCTTGACATGATCTGCATCGTGCCCGCGGCGGTTTCGTTTGAGGGCCAGCCGCTGCTCGACTACATGATGCTCAAGGACGGTCATGTGGTGCCGGCGCGTTCGAGCATTGCCCTGCAGCGTGGCGAGAACAACGACACGCGTTGGGCGCCGCCGGTGTTCGACGTGGACGGCGTGCGCATCGCCGTGATTTTTGACTTGGACCGCGAACTCGAGATGTTGCCGACCGGTGTTGACCTCATTGCGTATTTCCAATTCAATGCGTTTGACATGACCGACCGCGAGACTGCCGCCATTGCCGCCGTTCGCAGCGGCGCCTACCGCAAGATCGCATCCAAGCGCAGTGTGTGGTTTGCCTGTATGGCGCCGGTCGGTGCCTATGACGAGTCGGTGTATACCGGCGGTTCGTTTGTGCTCGACGACTGCGGTCGCGTGGTGGCCCAAGCGCCGTGTTTTGAGGAGAGCCTGCTGGTTCAGGAGATTCAGCGCGGCGTGATGCTCGATGCCCTGGAAGATCACGAACTGCCCGAGTTCCGTTCCGAGGAGTGGCTGTGGCAGGCGCTGGTGCTCGCCGTGCGCGACAACGCCCGGGCCCACGGTGCGTCGCGCGCCGTGGTGGCACTCGAGGGCGACTTGCCGTCGTCCCTGCTGGCGGCGCTGGCCGTCGACGCTCTGGGCCCACGTAATGTGATTGGCCTGGTGCTGGGGCGCAACCGCATCTTTACGCCGGCGCAGGAGGAGGCCGAGGCTGCTCGCTGTGCCGCCGTTCGCGCCATTGCCGAGCGCCTGCATATTCGCACGGTTGAGCGCGATGCGCCGGATGCCGCGCGCGTGCTCGACCGCGATGTGTCGGCGGGCGACGCCGAGCGCCTGCGCTCTCGCACGCTGGGCCTCATGCTGGAGGACACGGCGCTCGAGTTGGGTGCGATGGCGCTGAGCCCGCTGTCCAAAACCGAGTACGCACTGGCGGCGCCGGCGCTTTGCGGCGGCTACCAGGGCGATTATGCGCCCTTTGGCGATGTGTACCTGTCGACGCTTGAGTTTGTGGCGCGCGTGCGCAACCGCACGTCTGCCGTGGTGCCCCAAGAGCTCGTGACGCTCAACGCGGTGGAAGATTGTATGGAGCGAGTGCTGGCGCAGGCGCTCTCGACGCTCGACGGTCCGGTCGATATGCTCGACCGCGCGGCACAGCTGCTCGGCGGGGTCGAGCCGGGTGAGATCGATGGCGCGCTTGAGGCGCACGTGGACCGCAATCGATCTTTCGACGACATCCCGATGGCCGCTGGCAAGCCTGAGGCCTGCTCGCTGCTGCTGATGCTCGTTCGACAGGGTGAGGCTGCCCGCCGCATGTTGCCGACGGCGCCGATCGTTTCGTCCCGTTCGTTTGCCGAGCGCTCCTGGCCGTACATGCTCGCGTGGTCCGACCTGGGGCTTAACGGCAAGGAGCGTATGACGGTCGATTCGCTGGCGCGCGCCGAGGTGCGCCGTTTTGCTGACGAGGATACTAGTGAGCGCGTGCGAAACGAGATGATGGGCGTGCTGGGCGAGCTACTGGGTATTTCGCCCGAACAAATGGAGGAGTTGCGCTCTGAAGACGGTCAGCGTCGTTTACACGAGGGAATGAAAAAGTTCGAGGGCGAGGTTCAGGACGCCATCGATAAGATGATGGGCGGCCAGGGTGGCCCGCAGGGTGGGCCCCAGGGTGGCCCGATGCCGCATCCGCCGGTTGATCCCCGACAGTTCCCGTTCTTCTCGCAGAACTAAAAAGGTTACGCGGTTTTGCCAAACCGCGTAACGAGTCGACGCTGCGCGAGCCCCTGCCGGGCAATCTGCCGCTCAAACCGTCGCTTGCGTACAAAAGTACGCGGCGCTCCTCTTTCGCGACACCTTGCCACGGCAGGGACTCGCTCGCTGACTTATGCTCAACCTATGGTTCAACCTTGCTTGCTAGATGCGGCCGCTATTGTGTTATTCTAGAACAGACGTTCGTGAATGATGCGCGGGGCCTTGTCTTGCGCTGCGCTTGTGGCGAGGGGAGGTTGGCTTGGTTATCTTGGGCATTGACCCCGGTTTGGCTCATACGGGTTGGGGGATTATCGAGGAGCGGCGTGGCGAGGTTCGCTGCCGTGCCTATGGCTGCATCGAGACCAGCGCGGGTAGTCCGCTCGCGGTGCGCCTGTCGCATATCGCCCGCGACCTCAAGGGCGTCGTGGAGCGTTATCGACCCGATACCGCTGCCATCGAGAGCATTTACTTTGGCGCCAACGTTCGCTCGGCCATCCCTACGGCGCATGCCCGCGGTGCCGCGCTCGTGGCGCTTTCGGAATGCGCGCTCGAGATTGGCGAGTACACGCCTATGCAGATTAAGCAGGCTGTTGTGGGCACCGGAGCCGCGGACAAACGGCAGGTCGCGTATATGGTTCGTACGCTCACGCAGCTCGACCACGACCCGCATCCCGACCATGCCGCCGATGCCCTGGCTTGCGCCATCTGCCACGTAAACCTCAGCCGCACCCGTGCCCTTACCGGTGGCGAGTTCTATCAACAGAGAGGAACCGGATACTGATGATTTCCCAGCTCCATGGAACGCTTGTCGAGGCCACGATGAGCTCGGCCGTCGTCGACGTGTCGGGCGTTGGCTTTGAGCTCGGCATCTCGGGCGGCACTGCGGCCACGTTGCCGACGCCCGGCGGCGAGGTCCGCCTCTACACGCGCATGCAGGTGCGCGAGGACGCCATGACACTTTTCGGTTTTTCCTCTAAGGATGAGCGTACGATGTTCGACCGGCTCGTGTCCGTCTCGGGCGTCGGTCCGCGCCTGGCGCTTGCCGTGCTCTCCACCTATACCGTGGGCCAGTTGTATTCGCTGGTGATGGCCGAGGACGACAAGGGCATGGCCAAGGTGCCCGGTGTGGGCAAAAAGACCGCGCAGCGTCTGATCCTGGAGCTCAAGAGCACCTTTGCCAAGGATAAGGGCTTTGTGCCGGTCGACGTGATTCCCGGACAGGTTGCGATGCCCGTGCCCGCTGCCGCTCCCTCGGCCATTGATGATGCTCGTGCGGCACTCCTTTCCATGGGCTTTAGCCCGCAGGAGACCGATGTCGCTCTGAGCGGGTATGATGGGCAGGATATGCGTGTCGAGGATCTGCTCGGCGCGGCGCTTAAGCGACTCGGAATGGATGCGTGATGTGGGAAGCCGATGACTCTCAGGACCTGTGGGCGACGCCCGGCAACTCGCCGGCGGCATCCATGGCGCACGGCGAGCGCATGGTGGGCTCGGAGCTGACGGCCGAGGACCTCGATGTCGACCGCACTTTGCGCCCCCAGCGCCTGGACGACTACTGTGGCCAGGAGCACATCAAGCAGAGCCTGCGCGTGTTGATCGAAGCGGCGCAGAGCCGTGGCGAGACGCTCGACCACGTGATTTTCTCGGGTCCTCCGGGCCTGGGCAAGACCACGCTGGCCACCGTTATCGCCAACGAGCTGGGCGCTCAGATCAAGACCACGAGTGGCCCTGCCATCGCGCGCACCGGTGACCTGGCGGCTATCCTTACCAACCTGCAGCCGGGTGATGTGCTGTTTATTGACGAGATCCACCGCCTCAACCGTTCGGTCGAGGAGGTCCTGTACCCCGCGATGGAGGACTTTGCCCTCGATATCGTGATCGGTAAAGGCCCGGCCGCACGATCGATTCGCCTGGATATCCCCAAGTTTACGCTGGTGGCGGCAACGACCCGCTCGGGTATGCTGACTGGCCCGCTGCGCGACCGCTTTGGCATTTCATATCGCCTGGATTACTACACGGTCGAAGAACTCGCGCAGATTGTGACGCGCTCGGCGTCCATCCTGGGTGTGACAATAGACCATCCGAGCGCGCTCGAGATCGGCTCACGCTCGCGTGGCACGCCGCGCTTGGCTAATCGTTTGCTCAAGCGCGTGCGCGACTATGCGCAGGTGCGTGGCAACGGCCCCATCGAGCTCGATATTTGCCGTCAGGCACTCGAGTTCTTTGAGATCGACGAGCTCGGCCTGGACTGGATGGATATTCGTATCTTGGAGACGCTTGCCAAGACGTTCTCCGGTCGTGCCGTGGGACTTACGACCCTTGCCAGCGCGGTGGGCGAGGACCCGGGCACGCTCGAGGATGTCTATGAGCCGTATCTGCTGCAGTGCGGGTTGATGATTCGTACGCCGCAGGGCCGTCAGGCAACCCTTCGCACCTTTGAGCACCTGGGGATTGAACCTACCATTTAGGGCGCTTTGTTTTGGCGGGTTGTTAAGCTATCGCTGAGCATTGGATAAACAGATCGCCGTTTGTCGGTTGCGGGTGTTTTACTATTGCACGCCCGTGCTATGCTGGATTGGTCTTTTTCTCATCCGGTAACGAAAGGACCGCCCATGCCTACTGACATCGAAATCGCACGTTCTGTTACGCCGCTGCCTATTACCGAGGTGGCCAAGAACGCCGGCGTCGACGTTAAGCACCTTATTCCGTACGGCTTCGACAAGGCTAAGGTCGACTATTCACTGCTCAACGAGCCGACTGATCACCAGGCCAAGCTCGTCCTCGTGACCGCTATCAACCCCACGCCCGCCGGCGAGGGTAAGACCACTACGACCATCGGTCTGGCCGATGGCCTGCGCCGTCGCGGTGTCAAGAGCGCCGTGGCCCTTCGTGAGCCTTCGCTCGGTCCCGTCTTCGGCGTCAAGGGCGGTGCCGCCGGCGGTGGCTGGGCGCAGGTCATCCCCATGGAGGACATCAACCTGCACTTTACTGGTGACTTCCATGCTATTGGTGCCGCCAACAACCTGCTGGCCGCCATGCTCGACAACCATATTCAGCAGGGCAACCAGCTCGGTATCGATGTTAAGCGCATCACCTGGAAGCGCGTTGTCGACATGAACGACCGTCAGCTGCGCCATGTCATCGACGGCATTGGCGGCAAGGCCCAGGGCGTGCCGCGCGAGGATGGCTTTGACATTACCGTTGCCTCCGAGGTCATGGCGATCCTGTGCCTGTCCACGAGCATCAACGATCTTAAGGAGCGCTTGGGCGAGATCGTTGTCGGCTACAGCTATGCCGGCGAGCCCGTCCGCGCACGCGACCTTAAGGCCCAAGGAGCTATGGCCGCACTGCTCAAGGATGCGCTCAAGCCCAATCTGGTGCAGACGCTTGAGGGTACGCCCGCGTTTGTCCACGGCGGTCCCTTCGCCAATATTGCCCACGGCTGCAACTCCATCATGGCCACGCGTATGGCGATGCGCTTTGGCGATGTCGCCATTACCGAGGCCGGCTTCGGTGCCGATCTGGGTGCCGAGAAGTTCCTCGACATCAAGTGCCGCATGACGGGCGTTCGCCCCAGCGCCGTCGTGGTCGTCGCGACCGCTCGTGCGCTGAAGTACAACGGTGGCGTCGCCAAGGCCGACCTCAACGAGGAGAACCTCGAGGCACTCAAGGCCGGCATGCCCAACCTGCTGCGTCACGTCGACAACATCCAGAACGTTTATGGTCTGCCCTGCGTAGTCGCCATCAACCGCTTCCCGACGGACACCGAGGCCGAGCTTGCGCTCATCGAGTCCGAGTGTCAGAAGCTCGGCGTCAACGTTAAGCTTTCCGAGGTCTGGGCCAAGGGCGGCGAGGGCGCGCTCGAGCTTGCCGATGAGGTCATGCGTCTGATTGAGCAGCCGAGCGAGCTCAAGTTTGCCTATGAGGACGGCGCCGATGTGGCCGACGCTCTTGAGGCCATTGCCACCAAGGTCTACCGCGCCGACGGCGTCGACTTTACGCCGGCCGCCAAGCGCCAGCTCGCCGAGCTGCGCGAGAACGGCTTTGGCAACCTGCCGGTGTGCGTGGCCAAGACGCAGTACAGCTTTAGCGACAACGCCAAGGCCCTGGGCGCTCCCGAGAACTTCCGCATCACGGTGCGCGAGCTCAAGGTTTCCGCCGGTGCCCACTTTGTGGTCGCACTGACTGGCAGTGTTCTGACCATGCCGGGCCTGCCCAAGGTCCCTGCGGCCGAGAACATCGACGTCGACAACGACGGCAACATCACCGGCCTGTTCTAAGCCTGCTGCCCATAGCTGCTTGTCCGCCCCGCCGTGCCCCCAAGGCCCGGCGGGGCTTTTTTATCCTTAGGCCCGCGCATGTCTTGTAGATACCGACGGACTCTGCCCATCATAGGCTTTTGCGCGGGTAGAATGCATGGATAACTTGAGGCTCACGCGCGACGGAAAGGAATCGTTGCATGGATCAGGACAAGACAACCGTGATGGGCGGCTACGGTTCCGCGCAGGCTGGCGATAGCGCCGATGCGACCCGCGTTGTTCCCAACCCCGGTTATACCGACCCTGCCGCGACGCAGCCTTCGGTCGAGCCCACCCGGGTTATGGGCTATGGCGACACGGCGCAGGATTCTTACGCTGCATCTTCGCAAGGCCCCTATGGCAACGCAGCTCCGGACCCGTTTGATTACGTGCCGCAGGATTCTTATGCCGCCTCGACGCCGAATCCCTATGATGACCTGCCACAAAATCCCATTCCGCAGCCTCAGCAGACGACGTATATGCCTCGCACGGCGCAGTCTCGCTACGAGTCGCGCGAGCCGTATCGCGAGTACCCCAAGTCGATTCCGCAATATGGCGAGGACGAGGAGAAGAAGCCGTCGCGTTCGTCGAGCGTGATCAAGAAGATCCTCATCGTGCTGGCGATCTTCTTTGCGCTGTCGGTTGTGTTTGCCATTGTGTCGGGCATGCTCAACAAACGAGGGAGTTCAACGGCCGATACCGCTGCCGAGCAAACCGAGTCCGCCTCGTCTAGCACCGTCGATCTGAGCGATATCCCGGGGCAGTACTGGTCCAACGCCAAGAAACTTCTCAAGTCGCGCGGCGCCAATCTTTCGAATGCCGTGGTCCTGACTGATGATGGCTCAACGCCCGTCATCGATGCCAACTGGGTCGTTACTTCTGCTTACTATAACGACAGCGGCAACCTCGAAATTCAACTCACGCACAAGAATAGCTCGGGCAACTCGCCCGACGGCCAAAGCGGTACCGACAGCTCGAGTTCCAATACGCTGGAGGACTTGAGCAACAAGGCACAGGAGCTTGGGGATAAGGCCCAAGAGCTGGGCGACACGGCCCAGAACCTGGGCGACACCGCTCAGAACTTGGGCGGCATGGCGACGGATGCCTGGAACGCTCTGCAAAACGGCATCTCGGGCGCTCAGGGAAACTAGCTGTTAAGCGGGCTACAGCTGCTCGGCCGGACGGTCGGGCGAGCTAAAGCCCGAGTCAAACGTAACGACGCATGAGGCATTGGGTCGGCGCTCGTGCACGATGCGCGTGACGAGCTCCAGCAGCTCCTCGTCGGATATGTCAAAGCCGTCGGGACGCACAAGGTCAAACGAAACGAACCCGTCGTGCTCGTGCAGGTCGTGGATGGAGAGCGCGGGGTCGATCTGCATGATGCCGCGCTTGACCCAGCCGCGCAGGTCGTCGCCGGTGGTGGCGATGGGGTCACAGTGCAACGTGATGCCGATGCCCATCTGGCGCTTGATGTCGTGCTCGATGGTGTCCAAAATCTCGTGGTGCTCAAATGCGTCGCCCTCGCCGGGCATCTCCACGTGGGCGCTGGCAAACTGACGACCGGGGCCGTAGTCGTGCACCATCAGGTCGTGTGTGCCCAAGACCTGCGGATAGGACATGATCTTGTCGCGGATTGCCTGAACGAGCTTGGGGTCGGGCGCTTGTCCCAGCAACGGGCTGATGGCGTCGCGCACTAGACCCATGCCGCTGATGCAGATGAAGATGCCCACACCCAGGCCTGCCCAGCCATCGAGGTCAAAGCCGGTCGTCTGCGAAATAAGCGCCGCCATCAAGACCGAACCCGAGGTGATGACGTCGTTTTTGGAGTCCTGCGCTGTGGCAATGAGTGTTTCGGAATCGATACGGTTGCCCAGCGCGCGGTTGAATGCGGCCATCCAGAATTTGACGAGCATGGACAAGACGAGAGCGGCTAGGGAGACCGGCGTGTAGGCGGTGGGGGAGGGCTTGATGATCTTGGTGACCGACTCGAGGATCAGGTTGATGCCGACGGCGCAAACCAGGACGGCGACGAACAGACCGGCTAGGTACTCGTAGCGGCCGTGGCCATAGGGGTGGCCTTCGTCTGCCGGGCGGCTGGCAAGGCGGAACCCGAGCAGGCTTACGATGTTGCTCGAGGCATCGGAGAGGTTGTTGAAAGCGTCGGCGATGAGGGAGACGGAGCCGGCGAGCAGGCCCGCGATGCCCTTGGCCAGGCACAGAGTGATGTTGAGGCCAATGCAGATGAGGCTTGCGGCGAAGCCCGCGTTGGTGCGGCAGGAGGTATCGACCGGCTCGCCCTCGCTGCCGGGAACAAGCGTATGTACCAGCCGATTTACAAATAGCATAGCGGTCGTCCTCACAATCATGTTTAAGGGGATAGTGTAGCTCGCGCGGAGGCGCTGTGCACCGATGCTCAGAAAATGCAGTAATGGTCTGCCGGTGCTAACGAGCGAGCCTTCTCGTCTGCCTGGGTGGTCCATTTTGGGCCACATGGGTATGGGCATGTGCCTGTTTGCTCGACATACTTTATGTCGACAGCCCCTGTGCAAAGGAGGACGTTTCCATGGACGAGATGTTTGCCATTAAATGTCAAAACTGCGGCGGCCCTATGTACTCGCACCAAGCTAAGCGCAGCTTTGAGTGCGCTTATTGCGGTGCGGTCATTCCGTGGCAGGCGGACGCCGGAGAGCCCAAGAGCGCTTTGGGCATTCGCCATACGCCGTTGACGGTAGTGGATGGACTGCTCAAGCTCACGCATGTGTCGCAACTCGAGCGCCCGGAGGACCCGGACTGGTATTTCTTCAATTCGCACTGGCGCAATCAGTCGGTCCTGGAACATCTGCTGTGGGAGGACCGCGGCACGGCGCAGGAGTTCCAAGAAGCGACGCACGTGAGCATTCCCTGCCCCTTCTGCGGAGCGTCCTTTGAGGGCGAGTCAACGCAGCGTGTGTTTGAGTGCCCGTCCTGCGGCAACAAGATCGGCATTGCCGACCTGCTCAAGCCCGGTACGTTTAGCAAACGTCTGACCATGGGCGTGGGTGCGGAGTATGTGCCGGAGCAGGGTATTCCCTGCGAAATTTCGCCGCAGCAGGCACGTGCCAACGCGCTGCAGCTGGTGCGCCAGTACCCGGATGCCTTTGCCGGGCACGACGTGGAAGACGCGATCCAAAACGACATGATGCTCTTCTATTTCCCCATGGCGCTGGCGGACCTGCGTATGATGGCGAGCTTCCCGGGCAAGGGCCTGAGCAAGGAAACCCTGGTGTACTACGAGGTGCTCGACTGGGCGTATCCGCGGGCAAACTATCTGGATGTTCGCCTTATGGGCATTTTGGAGCCGTGGGACTTTGCCAAGGTTGGGCCGTTTGACCCGGCCATGCAGGAAGGTGACTTTCGCGTTGTCTCCGTCGATGCGTCTACCAAGGACCAGGTGGTCATTGATAAGTTGGCGCTCGACATTGCCGGCAACGATGCCGAGGCGGTGCTGGGGCTCAATAAAAAGAGCATCCGCACTTGGGCGCGCAAGGCCCGCAAGCATAAGGACGGCCTGGTGATGGTGCCGGTTTACTTTGTCGACCGTCCGGCAACGGACAGCCGCGACGGCGAGCAGGTGCGCATCGCCGTAAACGGCCAGACGGGTCGTGCGGCCGCGGTGGTGTTTAGCGACAAGCGCGAAACGCATATCGTGGCGCCGCTCAACCCGAGCCTGCATCTGTCCGGCGAGAGCACCGTGCACGCCACGCCCATCGAGGTCAAATACGTTAAATCGCCCTTCCTATACCAGATCGTGCGCCGTGGAGGTGGTGAGCAACCGCGCCAGGTTGCAGCGGCAGCTGAGGGTTCCTACCGAGAAGAAAAGCCCAAACGCAAGGGATTGTTCGCTGCGATTTTTGGTAAGTAGGGGAGTGGTGCCGGGGCGTCGGGCTGCATCGCAAGGTCATGAGACGAACTTAAGACTGCTGGGAACGTGCTACCATTGCCGATAGCCTTAATCTTGTAAGAAGCGGAGGCCAGATTATGGGTTTTGCGGATCAGCAGCTTCAGCTTCAGGTACCGTATTCTCCTGACGACACGTTTAATGCCTTGAAGGCAGCTATGGAAAAGCTGCCTAAAGTAAAAGTTGATAGTGCATCGCCCACAACAAGAACAGTTGCAGCCGAGATTGGTATGAGCCTTTGGTCTTGGGGCGAAAATATCAGTATTTCGGTTGTTCCAGTTGAAGGCGGATCTGGCGTTACTGTCAAGTCGTCATCTAAGGTCAGGGCAAACGTATTAAACGGGGGCAAAAATGCAAAGAATATTGCCGAGATAGTCGATGCCCTATCGAAGGAGCTTGAGCGGTATCCGCAGGTTTCACAGACTATTGAGACGCTGGCGGATAGTGATTGATGTAGTTGCAAGGCTTGAGAGGCTTGCAACGCTGCGTGATAGTGGAGTGCTTACCGAGGAAGAGTTTGCTGCAGAAAAGGCAAAAATCTTTTTGTAATCAGACACGGTGGTTGGATTTGCATTCTATTATTGAACTTGGTTATACCAGGCTGAAAATATCGTGTGTAATAAAGGTGCGTAGTAGTCTCGTCTTGATTGGCAGATGTAAATAAACGGTGGAACGGCTGTAAAAGAGCCTTGCCACTGGGTAAAATCAGGATGTGCCGCGGAACCCGCTCCTCAGTCGGTCAACTTTGGAAGCGCGGGCAACGCAGGTATTATCGTCTAAAGGGCCGGGTGCAACCGGCCCTTTGCATGACTCCCTTCGCTATCCGTTACTGCTTATATTCCCGCCAGATCGAGTAGAGGTTCCGGACGATGCCGGTTACATACATCGAGAGGCGCAGGATTTCAAGAAACAAGTTCATAGGCTTCACCCCAATCAGAGATTAGAGCGTTGCCCGCAGGCGGATTCCGCGGCAGGCATAATTCTACCTCACGGGCCGCGGTGGAGGATAGCCTGCCCCCTGGTTTTGAGCAGTGTCGATCTAACGGGCGATCAAACCTCTAGTACTCTTTGAATTGAGCAAGCATCTGTCCGAAGAAGCTTAGTTCGGATGGCTCATAAATGATCGAACCGCCGTCCGCGGTCCTGTAGACCCCGCAGGGGAGGTAACGCCCGTCGGGGAGGATATAGAGGCTGGCTTCTTCCTTCAGTCCTACTGGAAATAGCGGAATCCCGTTTTCGTCCACTTGGAACTCGTCTATATTTGCGACCTTCCTCTCCATGATGCCTCCTGCCTTATTTCTTGAATGGCGCCCTAAAACAGGCAGCTCTCAATCAACTCTTTACCGCGCAGGGTGTCGACCCACTCCTGCGGGATGGCCTCGATACCGTATACCGTGCCGGCGAGGGCGCCGGCGACGGCTGCGGTGGTGTCGGCGTCGTCGCCTAGGTTGACGGCGGCAAGCACGCATTCATCGTAGCTGTTGGTGTTCACAAAGCACCAGGTGGCAGCCTTAAGCGTGTCAAGCACGAAGCCGCCAGACCTGATTTCGTGCTCGGGCGCGCCTTTCAGGTGAAGCGCCCACGAGGGGAGCACGTCGTTCATCACGTCTCTTATCAGCTCGACAAATATGATACATGCGTCGGTTGACGTTCTGTGGGCATGCGTAATCGCGGAGACCTCGCTGATCTCTTCGTCTGTCGCATCGGTGAACGCCAGGGGCGCGATGCGCATGAGCGAGCCGTTGCCGTTGTCGCGCTCGCCGGAGCCTCCTTTGCCGGTGCGCAGGGCGCGAGCGGTCGTACCGCCGTAATCGAAAACGCCGTCGACCGTATACTCGCCACGGGCAATCCAGCTCACAAACTTGTCGCTCATGTCCGCGGTGTCGATATGCCCGAGCTCCCTAATCGAGTCGCAGGTAGCAAGCGTCATAGATGTGTCGTCGCTCCAGGTGCCGGCGGGCTGCCCATGCGTGCCGTAGCCGATCATGTCCGCGCATTCGAACGTGCCGCGGGGCCTGAACTCGTAGGGAACACCCAGCGCGTCGCCGACGGCAAGCCCATAGATGCAGCCGCGCAGTGTTGTTTTCGGTCTGCCTGTCATGGAGCGCTCCTCTTATGTCGGGGGATATGAAACTCCGTCGGGGGTATCGGTCGCAACGTGCTGCTACCCTTGCGCTTCGCCATTAGTCGCTTCGTTGATGGCGCGGTACTCGGCACTCAGCTCGCGCGCCAGCTCTTCCTTGCTTGGAAGATACGGCAGGTATTTGGCGGCAAACACTTGGTCGTTGTCTTCGGGCAGCGTATACTCGACGATCGAATCGCTTTTGTCCGCGCAGAGCACGATGCCTATGGGCGGATTGTCGCCTTCGTTCATGAGCTCACGCGTGTAGTAGTTCACATACATTTGCATCTGGCCCAGGTCCTGATGCGTAAGGTCATCGGTCTTAAGGTCGATGAGCACGAAGCAGCGCATCAGATAGTTGTAAAAAACAAGGTCAATATAGAAATGGCGCCCATCAAAGGTGATGCGCTTTTGGCGCGCCTCGAAAGCGAAGCCACGGCCAAGCTCCAGCAGGAACTTCTGAAGATGTGTGATGAGCGCCTGCTCTAGATCGCTCTCGCGAAACGCAGTATCGTCCGAGAAACCTAAAAACTCCAGCACATATGGGTCGCGGATGATATCCTCGGGACGATGAGCCGGGGTGCTCTTTTGGATTTCCTGGGTGACGACCTCCTTGTCCTTGCTGGCAAGTAGGCGCTCTCGGAACATGGTGTTGATCTGGCGTTCGAGCTGACGCGTGCTCCAGCGAGAATCGGCGCATTCGTTCATGTACCATGTTCGAGTTTCGGGGTCAGGAATGCGTATTAACCTGCGGTAATGTGTCCAGCTCAATTCGGGACGCAGTGAGTCCCGAATTGGAAATGCAAGATGGAACTGACGCATTTTACGCAGCTCTCTTGCTTCAAAACCTTTACCAAAATCTTTGGTAAGTCTGATTGCGAGGGCCTTGAGCAGCGCCTCTCCATACTTGGCGCGCTCCTCTCCGCCCTGCTCATCAACAATACTCTTGCCGATCTCCCAATATGCCTCAACCATCGCAAAGTTAACGGCGGTATAGGCCTTGTCGCGAGCGGCGTTGAGGATCGAGGAAACCTGCTTGTAAAAAACTTCTGGCACGATTGTCGATTCCCCGCGGTTTACCAGTTCGCCCATCACTGTCGCCCCACTTTCCTCTTGTGGAATGCATCTATATCGCATCTAGTTTAAAGCCTCGCGCGGACACGAATTGCTGTGCTGTCTGGCACCTTCGCATGGGAGCCTTGCGGTGACTAAAATGTGGCAATAGAGACAGTTTTAGCGAACCCCACGGGAGTGACACGTATGGACAACAACACGCTGCTATTCCAGGACAAAGGTTCGGGTAGGTTTAAAGACGTTAAGATCTACCCCAATCGTATCGAGGTGCTCAAGAAGGGCACTTTTGGCGACAGGCACACCGAGATTGTCTACCTTAAGGACATCACGGGGGTCAACAGGATCAAGGGTCGCGACGTTTTCCTGCGTAACAGGCTGTTGACCGCTTGCGTCTTTAGCCTGAGTAGCCGTGCGAAGGCCCAGGAATTTGTGAAAGCTCTGAACATGGTGATGTAGCCGATAGCGGCGTTCGGGCCAAGGTAAAAATCGGGGCGCAGAACGGTATTCTGCGCCCCGATTGAGTTAATGCGCCCAAAAGACTGGCTTGCCTATTCGTTAACGTCCTCGGTATTGTCGCGGTCACTGGCAAGCATTGCAGCGCCAGCGACCGTTGTCGCCACGGCGGCAGCGGCGAGCCCGGCGGCAATGCCGGAGCCGTCGCCCGTGTCGGCGAGTTTTCCGGCCGAGTTCTTGCCCTGGTCGCTCTTGTTGCCCTTGCCGTTCTTGTCGGCGCCGCCTGCGTTGGAACCCGTGCCGCTGCCGGTGCCGCCTGCACTGCCCGAGGCCGCTACGGTAAAGCTTGCGGCTCCATCGCTGGCGAGCGTGTAGTTCTGTGCCGCGTCGCCCAAAAGGCCTTTCGCGCGCACCCAGTACGTCCCTGCGGCAAATGTTTCGCCCTCGGCCATTGCCGTGCCCGGAGCGCCGTTCGCGTCGTGCACAAACTCGAGCTGGGCCGTGCAGGCATCGGTTTCGAGCTTGCCCTCGAGTGATGCCGCAATCTTGGCGCGCACGTCCTCGCCGGCCTTAAGGCCTTCGAGCCCCTCAAAGTGGGGTGTCAGCGCGCGTGGATCGATATCGATGGGCACGGAGCCCCGCAGCTCCGTAACGGTCTCGTTGCCCAAGGCGTCGACATCCACATATTCGATGGCAAACGCATGGCCCGAAGCCGTCACGTTGAGTACGTTGCTGCTGTCGACAAGGCGGAAATGGCCCTCGCCAACGGTCTTGCCATCCTGGAGCGAGGCATCGCTCAGCGAGTCGCCGTACGTCATGCGCATGCGGCTCGGGAGGTAGTACGAAGCTGTCTGCTTGTGCTGTGTATCGTAATCGTAATTGCGCTGGTAGATGCTCCGGGCCAGCGCCGCATCAACAAAGTCGGATGCGATGATGCCAATGTGCTTGAGGTAATCTGACTTTGTTTCCTCGTTGTCGCTGGGGTTGATGTACGGGCTCTTGTACAGATGCTCGTTGACTACTCGCGCTGCGGTAAATGGGTTGCTTCCTTGCTTGTGATTCGTGCAGCTGGTGTAGTTGATAGACCAGCAGCGCTCCAGGACTTGCTCCTTGGCCCCGTTATCGTCCTCGACATCTACCTCGTTGCGGGTGAGCTTAGCCGTCTCCTGCAGGGCCATATCGACCCAGCTGATCTTGTCGGTTCCGGTGCATTCGTAATGGTCCTGGGCATATACCTTGGTGCAATAGGCTTTTTTGTCGCCTGTTTCCCCTGCGGCTTCAAAGCCTTGCGCGTTTTGGACGAGACACATAGAGGAGCTGCTGGGGTGTGCTGCGATTTTGCTGTCCCATTCGGTTAGGTCGAGGCCCCACGTGTGGCCGCTTACGCTGTCGCCGGCGAGTCCAAATCGGCGCAGCAGGACGATCTTTCCGCGCACCTCGTTCAGTGTGGGAACGCGGCTCGACGTATAGAACAGTTTGGGGTTGTCGTCCAAAACCTTGGCGAAAGCCGTCGTAAGGCTCTCGTCAGTAGCCTCGTTGTTGCCTCGGGATACAAGCATGATGAGAGCTTCTGACGGATTTTCGTTCAAAAACTTTTTGAAGTAGCCAACGACATCGGAGAGATGCATGAAGTGCCCGTCTTTTTTGAGCAGGTAGCAACTTCCATGGTCGATGCCGGGGTCGTCGCCTTTTCCGAGTCGGATATCAAAATAGCGAATGCCTTCGAGCAACTGCGTGGGGATGTAGTCCTGCTGGCACTTTGCTTGCGAGGATTGGGGTTCGGTGTCGTTGTCCACGCTGCAAGTTCCCGAATCGTGCGTGCCCGGGATGCTCAGCTCGTCGAGGTACTTGTTGCCTTCGACGTGGCTCATCCAACATGGTCCGTCGACGTAGCTGCTATACGTGGTCCAGTCGATGCTGCTAACTGTGGCATTGGTCTTGTCCATGCTGTAGCCGACAAGCTCGAGCTCCCACGGAATGGAATATTTCTTTTGGCAAATCTTGTTGTTGTCTTGGTCTTTGCCTTTCGATTCTATGGCCAGGTAGTTAATACCGTTTTTCGTGTATATGCGGTCTCGAATAATATAAGTTCCGTCGAACTGGCGGTCGAACGTATAGGCGCGGCTGTCCTTATGGTCGTACTCGCCACTCCATACGTGGATGACCTTTCCATCTTTGTCCGAGTCGCCATCGACCGACCAAATGCTGTAGCCCGTCTTCTTGTGCTCTTCGAAATTGAGCAGGGTGCGGATGGCATACCAGTTTGTGCCGTCCGCATCGGTCCCTACGTGCTCAAGGATGAGCTTGCTGGACGTGCCGTCATTAAACAGGTGGCAGACGTTGCCGATGACGTTGCCGTCTTCGTTGACGCTCGCGGTGCGAAAATAGCCCGCGGGGCGAAGGCGAATGACGAAATTGTCGAGGGTGGCCGCTGACTCGGCCGTGCCGTCCGCAAAGGCTGTCCGCGGGCTAATGCCCAGCGTGGCGGTTTCGGGCAGGCTTGCAAGTGGCGACAACGCCGCGAGTCCAAGGCCCAGCGTAAACGCTCGGCGACTGATGGCATGATGTTCGGTCATAACTCCTCCATTCGCAGGGTGCGGTTATGCACTTATTTTGGTCACTTTACTGCCCGGATGTTTAAAGGTGTCGGCTCAATTGTCTGCGCGGCGCTATAAATCGGCGAGCGGACGTGCTGGGGTGCTTGTTCATGTTGTGCCGTTACCGCGCTGGGGGGGGCGGTTTTGCCGCCCGGCATCTTCGCGTTCGTCGGCTGCCGGCATAAGAAAGGGAGGGTCGGTTTACCGGCCCTCCCTTAGTACGAAGCGCTGGGGTACCGTCGCTTGTTTGCGCTGCGCTCGTGTTTCCCGCTGCGCTCGCCAGTCGCTTAGCGCTTGATCTCGATATCCTCGAGCTTGACGTCCATGGCCTCGGTCTTGGCCTTGGCGATATCATCGGCAAATTCCAGGGACTTCATCATGGTCTCGACGGCGTCCTTGTGCTCCTCGACGTTGTCGATGCGCACGTAAACGCTGCCGCCTTCAACGTCGGTAAAGCACTCGGTCGTTACGCCGCCCGAGTGCGTAAAGTAAGCACTGCGCCAGGTCTTGCCGTTGTATTTAACGGGGTCGCTCTCGGTCCATCCGGAGTTGGCCTTCCACTTTGCCTCGTAGTCGAACAGTTCGTCGGCGTTCTTATCGGGGTCGAAGATGGGTATGAAGCGGTCGCTCGCATGCTCGCTCTCGGTGAACTTAAACTGGGCCCTGTCGGCGGTGTCGCCGGCAACGTCGGTGATCTCGACGCCCTCGGGAACCTCGACCTTAAACCAAATGAAGTCGGTCCTCATATCCACGGCTGGCTTTTCTGCTCCGCCGCCACCGCCACTGCCGGTAGCGCCACCGCTGCCACCGCAGCCCACCAGGGCAACTGCGGCAAAGAGACTGATGCAGAGGGTGAGAATCGCAAAGGCCTTCTTTTTCATGGTCGTGTCCTCCTCGATCTGTAACCGCCCATGGATTACCTGCCTTTACTGTACGCGTGGACGGCTCGCTAGGGTGGGCCATGTGTCCCATTCTGAGGGCTGGAATTGCGCCGACAAGTGGCAATATGCGCGGGTCCAAAAGAGGGGAGGGCCGATGCTGTCGGCCCTCCCCGGGTTGGGCGCCCGTTGTTTTAATGGGCGCATGCGCGCTGGTGCGCGTAGGCGCGTGCGGGTGTCCCGTTACTTGATCTCGATGCTCGAAATCTCGACTTCGCGTGCCTCGGAAACTGCCTCTGCCATGTCATCGGGGAACTCGATGGAGTTGAGGAGCGCCTCGGCTTCTTTCTTGTGCTGGTCGAAGTTCGAGATGAGGACGTAGACGCTTCCCGGCTCAACGTCGGTAAAGAGGAGGGTTGTGATGCCACTGTTGTCCTCGTACGTTCCGACGAGCCACGTCCTGCCGTTATACTCGACGGACCCGCCATCCTTCCACTGGAACGTATCCCCCTTCTTTTCCGCCTGGTCGGCGTGGGATTCCTCGGCAGTCAGCGCTTTTTTCCAAACGGGGATAAAACGATCGGCCGAGGCGTTCTCGTCTTCGGGGAAGGTGAGCTGGACCCTGTCGGCATTCTTGCCGGCGGAGTCGCTTACGCCGACGCCCTCGGGCATCTCGACCTTAAACCAGATAAAGTCGGTCTTCTTGGCGACGGGGCCTTTTCCTTGCTTTCGCTCTTGGCGGTGCTGCCGCCTCCGCCCGATGCGCTCCCGCCGCAGCCGACAAGGGCAAATGCGGCAAAGAGGGCGACGCAAAGGGAAAGGATCGATAGGGTCTTTTTCTTCATGGTGGTGTCCTCCTTGTCTGCCAGGGACATCGTGTGCCGCGGATCGCTGGGGCGGCGGTTGCGCGTGCACATGATGACTTTGTTTGCTGTGCGGTGATTCCTCCATTCGTCGTCCGGTGCCGTGATGAGCGTTGCCCCAACATGGGGCTCCTTACCTATATGTATGCCCCAGTTGCCGCTGCCCGGGAGTCTCGAAACGTGGGCCATGTGTCCCATGTTTGCGTTGGCATGGCCTATCGTTCGTCATAGAAATCCGCGATGGCCAGGTGCGCTGACGCCCATGTGCTTATGGGCTAGACTTAGCACCATTATGTGATCGATGCGGTCGGTCGGCGGTTGCCACCCGACCGATGTATATGACTTGAAGGTGCATGCGTATGAGCCAAGAGATGATGGACAAGACCTGCCGCGGGTTTGCCGAGGCGCTTGCCGCGCGCGAGCCGGTGCCCGGCGGCGGCAGCGCGAGCGCCTTTGTGGGTGCGCTGGGCGCCTCGCTGTGCGGGATGGTCGCGCGCTACGGCGCGACCAACCCCGCGCTTGCCGATCGCGCGGATGACCTGACGCGCGCGTTTGCCCAGGCTGATGAGCTGGCCCAGGAGCTTGTCGAGTTGGTTGCCGAGGACGTTCGTGCCTATGGGCAGGTGTCCGCGGCGTACGGTATTCCGCGTGACGATCCGGCTCGAGCGACCGCGATTCAGGATGCGCTGCATGTGGCCGCTATGCCGCCGTATCGCATTATGGATGCCTGCGGGCGTGCGCTGGCGCTGCTCGAGGACATGGCCGACAAGGGTTCGCGTCAGCTGCTGTCCGATGTGGCGTGCGGCGCCGTGTTCTGCCGTTCCGCTATGCAGGGCGCGAGCTTGACGCTCTTTGCGAACGCCACGTCTATGAAGGATCGCGCTCGTGCTGAGGAGCTCGAGACGGCGTGTGATGAGTTGCTCGACATGTGGTTGCCGCGCGCCGATGCGCTGGCGCGCCGCGCCGCCGACGCCGCAAGGAAGAGGGGATAGCCATGGCTGAACTGCTGAAGGGTGCCCCCGTTGCTCGCGCTTTGACTGAGGAACTTGCTGCTCGCTGCGTGGCTTTGCGCGAGCGCGGCGTTGTGCCGACGCTGGCTATCGTGCGCGTGGGTGAACGCGAGGACGACCTATCCTACGAGCGCGGTGCGCTCAAGCGCTGCGAAAAGGTTGGCATTGAGGCTCGCCGCGTTTTGCTTCCCGCCGATGTTTCGCAGGACGAGCTGTTGGCGGCCATCGAGGACATCAATACCGATTCGTCTGTTCATGGCTGCCTGATGTTCCGCCCGCTGCCCGCCGGCCTTGACGAGGACGCGGTTGCCGCGGCACTCGATCCTGCCAAGGACGTTGACTCCATGACGCCGGCTTCGCTGCTCACCACGCTTTCGGGGCGCGGCGAGGGTTTTGCCCCCTGCACAGCCGAAGCCGTGCTTGCTTTGCTGGATCATTACGGCGTTGAGCTGGATGGGGCCAAGGTCGCGGTCGTTGGTCGGTCGCTGGTGATTGGCCGTCCCGTTGCCGCCATGCTTACGGCTCGCAATGCCACAGTGACGACGTGCCATACGCATACGCACGACCTTGCTGCCGAGTGCCGTGCTGCCGACATTGTGGTTGCCGCCGTTGGACGCGCGCGTACGATTGACGTGGATGCGGTTCGAGAGGGCCAGACGATCATTGATGTTGGCATTAATTGGGACGAGGCCGCTGGCAAGTTGGTGGGTGACGTCGATTCTGATGCTGCGGAGCCGGTCGTTAACGCCATCACGCCCGTGCCGGGCGGCGTGGGCGCTGTGACGACGGCGATCCTCGCCAAACACGTGATCGAGGCGGCCGAGCGCGCATCGAAATAGGCGTTTTGGGCTGTTTGAGGGGTTAGCTCTATACCCCGTGGACAAAAAATGCCAAATATGAGTACTGTTTCCAAGATAGTCACATATTCTTTAGGTCAAATAGGCTCTCTAACGATATTTATTATCGATAAAGAGCCTATTTTATTGGACCTATGAGGAATTACATCATCTAATTTTTGAACAAATGTAGACTTTTGGCACCCATACGTAGCAAAATTGATGTTACTAAATTGGTGACAGTACTCACATTTGGCATTTTTTGACCACAGGGGTTGCCAGCGCCGCGGTTTCGCCCTTTCTGCGCCGAAGCGATACACTGTTATCGTTTGATTTCTTCGCTCAAGGAGGATGCGCATGCCGTGCACAACGATTTTGGTTGGTAAGAACGCGAGCTACGACGGGTCGACGTTGGTTGCCCGCAACGAGGACTCGTCCAACGGGGTGTTTGAGCCCAAGCGTATGCGCGTGGTGCATCCCGACGAGCAGCCGCGCGTCTACACGAGCGTCCTGAGTCACCTGACCGTTGAACTGCCCGATAACCCCATGCGCTACACGAGCGTCCCCGATGTTGTCCCGGGCCACGGCATCTGGGCCGAGGCCGGTTTCAACGAGCTCAATGTGGGCATGTCCGCAACCGAGACGCTCACCACCAACGAGCGCGTTCGCGGCGCCGACCCGCTCGTCGACTACGTGCCCGCCAAGGGCAACGAGGACGAGGACGGCTATGTTCCGGCGCAGCCCGGCGGTCTGGGCGAGGAGGACATGGTGACCCTGGTGCTGCCATATGCCAAATCCGCCCGCGACGGCGTACGCATTCTGGGTGACCTGCTCGAGCGCTATGGCACCTACGAGAACAACGGCATCGCCTTTAGCGACGTGGACGAGATCTGGTGGCTCGAGACCATCGGCGGTCACCACTGGATCGCCAAGCGCGTGCCCGATGACGCCTATGTGACCATGCCCAACCAGCTGGGTATCGACAGCTTTGACCTGGATGACGCCGAGGGCGCCCAGGCCGATCACATGTGCTCCGCCGACTTGCGCGCCTGGATGGCCGAGTGGCATCTGGACCTGACGCTGGGCGTCGAGGGCGACGGCCCGGCTGCGGTCTTTAACCCGCGCGAGGCCTTTGGCTCGCACAGCGACAGCGACCACGTCTACAACACGCCGCGCGCGTGGTACATGCAGCGCTGTCTCAACCCCAGCGACGTGTGGGATGGCCCCGACGCCGACTACACGCCCGAGAGCGACGATATCCCCTGGAGCCGCGTGCCCGAGCGCAAGGTGACCATCGAGGACATCAAGTACGTACTCTCGAGCCACTACCAGGGCACGGAGTACGATTGCTACGGTAGCAAGGGCACGCCCGCTACGCGTGGCGCCTATCGCCCCATCGGCATCAACCGCAACAGCCAGCTCGCCGTGTTGCAGCTGCGTCCCTATGCACAGCCGGCCTATCGCGCCGTGCAGTGGATGGCGTTTGGCTCCAACTCGTTTAACGCGCTGGTTCCGCTGTACGCCAACGTCGAGACCATGCCCGAGTACTATGCCGACACGCAGGCTCGCGTGACGTCCGAAAACTTCTACTGGGCCAACCGCCTGATCGGCGCGCTGGCTGACGTCCGCTTCCATGAGTGCGGTCGCGCGGTCGAGGATTATCAGGAGAAGGTCGGTGGCATGGGCCACAAGCAGATCCATGACATCGACGCTGCCGTAGCCGTTCTGCCCGAGGCCGAAGTGCCTGCCGAGCTTGCACGCGCCAATGAGGCCTTTGCCGAGCGTGTTCGCGTGGAGACCGATGCTCTACTGGGCAAGGTGCTCTACACCACGAGCTGCGCCATGAAGAACTCTTTCGCGATGAACGACAACGTGAGGTAGGGATTTCCCGTCAATCGAATAGCGCTAAAACGCTTTGTCGCTTTCGCTCAATCTTGGGTACAAGAACGCCAATGCAGTTGTTTGTGATTGGAGACAACCATGGTTATGAAACTCGATCAGCTTGTTAACGGCGCCATTAACGTGGGCTTTGGCGCTGCCGCCGTTGCTGTCGAAGGCGGCAAGAAGGTCCTCGACGACCTTAACACCAAGGGCGAGCAGGTCCGCAAGGACACCGCCACCCCCGATATCGCCCGCAGTGTGTCCGACATGTTCGAGCAGGCCGGCGGTACCATCTCCGATCTGACCGAGCGCTTGGGCATGCAGGGCGAGACCGCGGCCCAGCGCGTGCTCGACGAGCTCATCCTTGCCCGCGTCCGCGTTATGACCGCCCCCGAGCGCACGGCCTTCCTAGCCCATGTGCGCGACATCGTCGATTCAGTCGAGGACAACGTGACCTCGGTGCCCGTCGAGTCCGTTGAGCCCGACGATGCGAAGGATACCGAAGAGGCCGAGTAGCAGCGCAGATGGCAGATTCCACCACCGATTACAACAATCTAGATCCTCTGGGTGACGAGGCGGCGGTTGTCGATGAGGTCGATGCCGCCGTCTCGGGCGCTCGCAAGAAGCCGCGTGCTGTCGATATGGTGCCCGAGGAGCCCGACGCGATGGCGCCGGACGAGGAATACCAGCTCACGCCGGCGGGTCGTCGCGAACGCATCGGGCAGATTGTTCGTCTGGTCAAAAAGTACCGCGTGTGGGATAACCTCACGCCGGTTCGTTTGCGCCGCCTGCTCGAGGAACTCGGCCCCATGTTCGTCAAGATGGGGCAGATTCTGGCCAACCGGTCCGAGATTCTGCCGCAACGCTTTTGCGACGAGCTGCGTCGTCTGCGCTCCGACGTGGAGCCGGTGCCGTACGAGGTCGTACTCAGTTGTCTGGAAGAAGAATACGGCCTGCGCCTGGGGGAGATGTTCGATGCGATCGACCCCAATCCGCTTGGTAGCGCATCGCTCGCGCAGGTGCACCGCGCTCGTCTGGTGACGGGCGAGGACGTGGCCGTCAAGGTGCAGCGCCCCGGTGCGCAGCAGGTTATGGCACAGGACATCGATATCATCCGCTCGGTGGTGCGTATCGTTTCCAAGTTCGTCAACACCGATCAATTCGTTGACCTGCACGGCGTAGTCGAGGAGTTGTGGACCTCGTTTCGCGAGGAGACCAACTTTTTGGCCGAGGCCAAAAACCTCAACGACTTCTACGAGTTCCATAAGAGCGTTCATGGCGTGACGTGCCCTAAATCCTATCTGGACCTATGCACCGAGCACGTGGTGGTCATGGATTACGTCGACGGCATTTCGATCGCCGATCCTGAACGCTTGGTGGCCGAGGGCTATGACTTGGAAAAGATCGGTGCCGCGATCGTCGAGGACTACTCGACGCAGGTGCTCGACGACGGCTTTTTCCATGCCGACCCGCATGCGGGAAACATCATTCTCAAGGACGGTATCGTTTACTTTATCGACTTGGGCATGGTCGGACGCATGTCGAGTCACGATCGCGGTATCGTAAAGGACATGATTTTCGCCGTGGCCGAGGGTGACGTTCCCAAGCTCAAGGATTCGCTCATGCGCTTCGCCGTGACGCGTGGCGATTCGGCCGAGCTCGATCATTCAGCGTTTTTGTCCGACCTTGACTTTATCGTGGCTGACTTTGCGGGCCTTGACCTGAAGGATCTTGATATCGGCGAGTTTTTGACCTCGCTGTTAAACCTGGCGCGCAAAAACGATGTTGAGCTGCCGAGCGTGGTGACGATGTTCGCGCGCGGCATGGTGACGCTCGAGGGTTTGCTGACCGAGTACATGCCCAACGTCAACATGATCCAGATCATCCAAACGCACATTAAAAACGAGAAAAGCACCTATGCGCGTGTGCGCGATATGGGGCGCGATCTTGCCGCGAGCAGCTATCGCGCGGCGAAGGGCTCACTCGAGGCGGCTGAGTACCTGGGGCTGGCTTCGCGCATGCTTACGCGCGGCCAGCTTAAGGTGAACACGCAGATCATGAGCAGCGATAAGGCACTGCGACAGCTGGGCGGAATTATCGACCGCATGTCGATGGCTATCGTTATCGCCGGCCTGTTTATCGGTTCGTCGGTGGTGTACTACGCACGCATCGAGCCGGTTGTGTTTGGTATCCCGGTCATTGGCTTTATGGGCTACGTGAGCGCGCTGGTGCTGGCGCTTATGCTGGGCCGCAATATCTGGCTCAACAGCCACGGCGGCAAACACTAGAGGCTGCGACCGTCACCGCTTTTTCCTATCGCAAACAATAGCTTTTACCTTGGGCTTCGCCTGTGTGCGGGGCCCTTTTGCGTGATACCATTTTGACGATAATAATCGATGGCCTAGATGGTGGTGCGGAGACGCACGAACGCGCGGTTTTCCTGCGCGTTTGGGAGAATCGGGGTGCAAGTCCCCGGCTGTACCAGTAACCGTAATTCCTCTTGGCTCGGGATGTTCGCGTCGCAGATCGGACGACGCGCCTGAGCCGTTAAGGTTAAGTCGGATCGCCTCCCATCTTGCATGCGGCTGCGGCGTATGCCGCCGGTGTGCATAGGGCTCTGGAGGGAAGGGGGACCCCGATGGGGGAACTCGAGCGTAACATGCGCGATGACGTGGGGCAGCCGCTGGGCAATGCTCCAAGTACAGACAATGGGGGACAAATGGATATGTTTGAGGACGAGCGCGAGCGCGCCTCGCTGCATCGCCGTGGCGCGATTGCACGCGGCGTAGCCAAGCGCGGCCTGGTGGCATTCCTGGCCTTCGCGATGGCCTTTGGCACCACGCCGGCTCAGCTGTGGGCCGAGGGCGCCGAGGGCATTGCCGAGGCCGTGGCTCAGGCTGCGACGCCGGGCGAGGACGCAGCGCTTGCGGGCGGTACCACTGAGCAGAGCGGCACCGAGGTTTCGGATTCCGAGGGCGTGCCTGCGGCTAGTGCCGCCACAACAGAGGCAGCAACTGGCGACGAAGGCTCGGCGACGGGGGAGAGCCCTGCCACGAGCGAGCAGTCTTCGACGGCGCCCACTGGCCAAGCAGGATCTGCCGCCGCGGCTGCCGTTCAGACGGAGAGCCCGACAGAAACTGGCGATGTCGCCAAGAAGCAAGTCGAGGTCTCGTTCTCGATTATCGGCACCGATGCCGACGGCAAGGCTCAGACCTGGGTGGCACCTACGCAGCTTAAGCTCGACGAGGGCTCGACGGCTGCGGACGCCTTCGTTAAGCTGCAGCAGAAGGTGGGCTTCAAGGCGAAATACGATCCGAACACGGCATACGGTTTCTACCTCGAAAGCATTACGTCCCCGAGCGATGGCCGCACGCTTGCCTTCGATCCGGCGACTTATGCCTACTGGCAGCTGTTTGTCGACGGCGCGTCTTCCTCGGTTGGCGCGAGCGGCGTCAAGCTCACCCAGGGGCAGAAGATTGAGTTTGCCTATACGGCTGGTAGCTCGTCCCCTGTCGTTAAGGACCAGGTTGCCGCAAATGTGACCGTCATTGGTCGCGATGCCCAGGGCAAGACTCAGACTTGGGTCGATAACGCGCAGTATGTGGTGACGTCCGGCTCGAACGCACTTGACCTTACGAAGGTCGCGCTCGAGGCGAATGATATTGACGCCGTTGTTGCGGGCTCCTTCATTCTGAGCCTTAAGTACAACGGCGTTGAGCTGGGTACGCCGCTCGATTATTCGACCTCTTGGCAGCTGTTCATCAACGGCAAGTCGAGCGACTACACGGCGGACAATGTCACCATTCATGCCGGCGATACCGTTACGTGGTTCTACGGTGGCTGGGGCGACCAGTTGCCCTCTGATTCCGTCCATGCTTCCGTTCAGGTGCTTGGCAAGGACAAGGACGGCAAACAGCAGGTGTGGGCCTCGACGGGCCAGACGGGTCTCAAGGCGGGCTCTACTGCCAAGGATTTGCTGGAGCAGACTGGTCTTAGGCTCGATTCTAGCGAATCGTCTTGGGGCTGGTTCCTCAACGGCATTTATTCGCCGTTCGACGTCGACGGTAAGCCCTATGTCGGGGATGCTGCAACCAATAGCTATTGGCGCTTCTACGTAAATGGCGAGTTCAAGAACGTTGGCGCTGGTGCCTACGAGCTCCAAGAGGGTGACGCCGTCACCTTTATGTATGCTGGCGACAGCGATGCCCTTCCTGGCCAGGTTCTTGGGTCTGTCGATGTTATCGGTCCCGATGTCAACGGCAACAATACTCGCTGGGGCTCGGCAAGCAATGTTTCTTTGCCCGAAGGCTCCACGGCCCAGAACCTTATTGAGGCATTTCTGAAGGCCAAGAGCGTTGCGTATAACGGCTCCCAGAGTGGTGAGTACTGGCTCCTTAATTCCATTACTTCGCCGTTCGATCACAAGCCGTATGGCTGGGATGGTGCGACCAATAGATATTGGCATCTGTATATCAACGGAGAGCTCACATCTCTCTGCGCCAACCAGGTCACGCTCAAGAGCGGCGACAAGGTTACGTTTGCCTACACCACCGATAATTCGCCCATGCCCGACCCCGACAAGATTGTCGTGGACCCGAGCGCGACGGCTCCTGATTGGGATGCCGAGTGGGCCGGCTACGGCAACAGTGGCAACGGTTCGACCGTAACGGATGCCAAGACGCCTGCGCAGGCTGCCGGTCTTAAGTGGGCCTTCGATTGGAAGGCCGAGTCTGGTCAGCAGTATGCCAACTGCAGCGAACCTGTCATCGCCAACGGCTTTGTGTACATCGCGACCGAGAACGAGCTCATTAAGATCGATTCGTCCACGGGCAAAAAGGTTGCCTCTGCGCCGCTTGCCTCCAAGGTGAGCTATACCTCTCGTCCGATCTATACCAATGGCCTTATCATCGTTCCGCTCAACGGCGGTGCGGTCCAGGCGATTACTGCAGACAAGCTGATCTGCAAGTGGCTGACGCCTGGTTTGACGGACTTGACGCAGAGCTCCTGCACCGTCGTTTCGGACGGCGAGTACGTCTATGTAGGCTCGGTCGATATTTCGTATGACGAGAATTACAACGCGACCTACGGCAACGGCTCCTTTGCGCGCATTAAGATTGCCACGGGCGAAGTTTCTTGGCAGAACATCGACCCTGCCGAGGGCTATTACTGGACTGGTGCGGCTTTGACGGATAAGTATGCCATCGTTCCTACGAGCGCGGGTACGCTTAAGTGCATTGATAAGACGACGGGCGATGTCGTTTCGACCATGAAGCTCGGCGCTGTCGCAAATGCCGATTGCATTGCCGATCCGTCCAATGGTTCGACCTTTTATCAGATGACGCACGATGGAAAGCTCCATGTGATTTTGCTTTCGGCGACGGGCGTGTTGAGTGAACAGAAGACGGTTGATCTGGGCCTTACGAATAATCTGAGCGCCCCTGCGGTGTCTGGTGACAATCTGATTGTCGGCGGACAGACGGGTACTGGCTCTGCTCTGGTTCTCTATAACCTGAAGACGGGTAAGACCACGATGGTCGCTGCTGCCGACGGCAAGGCGCTGCCGGCTGGCCTCAACGGTATTGCTGCTACTCCGCTGGTGAGTGTTCAGGGCGGCAAGACCTATGTGTACTTCACCGTTAACAGCGCGGATAGCAAGGATTACGTCAACTACTCTGCTGGTGGTGGCGTGTATCGCTATACGCTCGGCGATGCAGAGGCGACGCAGATTTATGATGCGGCTGGCCATTACCAGTACTGTGACTCTCCGGTCATTGCCGATGCATCTGGCAACCTGTACTACATCAATGACTCGGGCACGCTGTTCAAACTCGGGGCTGTTGAGTCTTGGACGGTCGCCTTTAATTCCAACGGCGGGTCTGCTTGCGACACTAAGTTTGTTGCTACGGCCGACGGCAAGTTGGTCAAGCCGGCCGATCCGACGCGCGATGGCTACACCTTCGCTGGCTGGTATACCGATGAGGCTTGCACGCAGGCGTATGACTTTAGCACGCCGGTGACGGCCGATCTGACGCTGTATGCCAAGTGGACCAAGAATGCTGTTAACCCTGGCGGTAATGGCGGTTCTGGCACTAATGGTGGCAACGGCGGCGCTGGCAACGGTTCCGGTGCTGGCGCTGGCGCGGGTTCTGGCTCCGGCTCGAAGGGCGGCGCTATTGCCCCGGGCAAGAAGCCGGTGACCAAGACGACGGTGTCGACCAAGACCGAGACCAAGGACAACAAGTCCGACAAGAAAGACTCCGATAAGTCCGATAAGAAGGACGAGAAGAAGTCTGACAAGAAGTCTGGCAAGAAGGACAGCAAGTCCGACAAGAAGTCCGATTCCAAGTCCGATACGGGTGCTGTTTCCACGACCGCTGCTAAGAAGTCCTCTAGCGCTTCCGAGCAGGAGACTGGCATCAACCCGCTCGCCATTGTTGGCGTTGCCGCCGGCGTCATCGGTCTCGCCATCGTCGGCGTGTTCGTGTTCACCAAACGTCGGTAGGTGAGGGCTGTGTCCAATAAATCCAAGGACGCTGATCCCAAGCAACCAGATTCCTCGTTCATTCAGTTCGACGATGCAAAGCAAAAGGGCGCCGCTTCGGCGGCGTCCGCCCCTCGTCGCAAGGCGCTCCTTGGCGTTCTGGCTGCCGCGTGCACCATTCTGATCGTCGTCTCGCTGGGCTTCGTCCATCCTTCCACAAGCGGTGCCTGGTCCATCGACTGGATCATTCAGACCGTGACGGGGGAGAGCGTCGTCACCAAGGACACCAAGGCGTCTGGCTCGACTACGACTTCGGGCGAGGCCAGTTCCAAGGATTCCAAGTCATCGAATGACGCAAAGGATGAGTCCAAGGACGATTCCGAGTCTTCAAACAAGGAATCGGATAAAAGCTCGGATAGCAAGAAGTCCGATGGTCAGGACGGCAAGAAGTCTGGAGATAAATCCGCTGCCCAGAATACGGGAACCGGCGATACTTCCAATGTGTCTGGCGGTGCTTCTTCGGGCGGCGGCCAGTCGTCTGATGGAGCCTCCAGCTCTAATGGCGGAAGCGCTCCCTCGGGCGGCCAGAGCGGCTCGCAGGAGTCCAGCTACGTAACAGTGACGGTTTCGGTTACATCGAGCGCCGTGGGCAATCCTGTGTCCTCTGGTGGCACCTTTACCTTTAACGAAGGCGCTACCGTCTACGATGCCCTGTACGCGCTGGGCCTTTCTGTCAACGCACGTGGCTCGTCGTACGGCACGTATGTCTCCGCGATTGGTGGTTTGGCCGAGAAACAGTACGGCGGCACGAGTGGCTGGATGTACTCCGTCAACGGCACAACGCCCATGACGGCGTGCAGCAACTACGTTCTCTCCAACGGCGACAACGTGGTCTGGTATTACGTTACAGGCTAGAGGCCTCGACATATCGCACCAAACGGGCGGTTCGGATAAGCATCCGGGCCACCCGTTTTTCATGCGTAGAGGACTGGGTCGCCGGGTCTCTCGGCAAACAAAAAACCGGTTGGAACGGGAATTCCAACCGGTTATACATTCAAGCAAATAGTGAATCGACTACGACCGTGCGCCCTCGAGGAAGAAGCGGCGGCTGAAGTAGTTGTACCAGGTGACGAGGAACGTAGCGATCGCTTTCATGGCCTGGTAGCCGATGCTCAAAAACGTGACGCCCACAAACATGTACAGGTCGTTGAGGCCCAGGCCGATCACCGACAGGATGGTGAAGATCGTGAACTCGCGCTTGCGGCTCATGCCCTCGCGATGGTCGAACACGTACTTCATGCTGAGCCAGTAGTTGACCACGACGGACGTGATGAACGAGACCGTGGTGCTCATCAAAAAGTCGAGGTGGAACAGCTCGACGAGCGCAATGAGCATACCCCAGTCGATGCCAAAGGAGATAAGGCCCACGACAGCGAACTTGAGGAACTGCTTAGTATGAGGTTGTGCCAGTGCCTTGCGCACGTAATCACATCCAATGCGTTGATGAATCGAGCAGAGGATACTTTAGAGCTTTTGCAAGGGAAACGTAAGGTCTTTGCCAAGAACTATACGAACTCGCCAAATTATCAAGTGCTAATCCGCAAACGTTGAAAATTTGCCCGTAAACGAGCAATGCCCACGAACAACACAGCGCACGACGCGCGTCATCCGTGGGCATTGTAAAGCTGTAAGGTTGCGAGTTACTTGGTCTCATCGCCTTCCAGGAAGATCTTTCGGGTCACAAAGTTGTAGACCATGACAAGCGCGGTGGCGCAAATCTTGGCGATATTGGCCTCGAGCCCCAGGCCGGCGTTGAGTGTCAACACGATGCCGTCGTTGAGTGCCAGGCCGATCACGGACAGCACGACAAAGATAATGAACTCGCGGCGGCGGCTCATGCCTTCCTTGTGCGCAAACACGTACTTCATGCTTGCGAGGTAGTTAAAGATGAGTGAGACGATAAAGCCGCTGGTATTGGCGATTAGGATGTTGAGGCCCAGACCGTAGTGGAGCAGATTCATAATGCCAAAGTCGATAACCGTGGCAATGACACCGACGACGCCAAATTTCATGATCTGCGCAAGGAGCTTTTGCATGGTACCTGCCTTATGGTGGCGCCGGGGCGCCGCGGGGATGACAAACTCAGCAAGTTTAGCCAATCCCCACGGGTGGTGCTAGGCGCGCTCCTCGATAGCACCGTTTCTATATGCATCGAGCAGCTGGCGCAGGTCTTGGATCTGGCTGCGGATCTTGGCTCCGGAATCGGTGTCGCTCACCATGCGGCGACGGTCTGCTTGGTCAAAACGGTTGGTCTCGCTTTCGATGTCCACGTTGCGCGTGAGTGCCTCGGCAACCGTCGTAAAGGCCCGGTGCGACTTGAGGCGGCAGCCGCGCGAGCTCGAGATGAGCGTATAGCCGGCGATACCCGTCTTGGGATGGTAAGCGCGGCAGAAGCCGCCATCGATGACCAGCAGTTTGCCCTCGGCGCGGATGGGCTGCTCACCCTTGGTGGTTTTAACGGGCGTATGGCCGTTGATGATGTGGCCCGTCGGCGAGCAAGCCATGGGGGCGACGCCAAACTCGCGCATGATGTCGTCGCAAACGGACGAGGATGTGGTGAGCGTATAGTACGGGTCCATCGGCTCGACCCACGTGCTCTTGTCGGCGAGGTAGGCGCGCTCGAACGTGCGCACCACGCGTCCGCTGGCGGGTGAGTTAAAGCCGATCCACAGGTACCACATCCAGTCGAGGGCATCGCGGTCGCCAACGCGCCACGCGCGGCGGGCGATATGGTCGCAGAAATCAAAATAATCGCGGCCGGCGTGCCAGGTGCCCAGGCAGTTCATGCTGCTAAAGGTGCCGTCTTCGTTGAGCGGCGCGCAGCCGTGGAAGAGCAGGTTGCCGTTGGCGACCTTATACAGGGAGCCGTGGGTATAGAGGAAATCGATGTGGCGATGCAGGTGATCGGCGGTGACAAACTCGGACACGAGCTTGTCGATGATGTGCTGCTCCTCGGGCATGAGCGTGTAGGGGTCCGCCGGATCGACGGTGGGGAAGTCGTTGGTCGTGAGCGGCCATACGCTGCCGTCGGCAAGCGTGACCGTGCTGGCGTCGTGATCGATCTTGTCGAGCAGCAGGCGATCTGCCATGTCGAACTCGGGGTGGCGCTGGATAATCTGGCCCTCGAGCTTAAAAAGCAGGACGTTAATGGCTTTGATGAGCGGGCTGATGGACTCGCCGGCGGTATAGGTGGCGTCGGCGAAGGCGACAAGCTCGCGCAGCGAGATGCCATAGTCGTTCTCAAGAATCTCATAGTTGTCGTAGCGCAGGTTGTTGCGCAGCACCGTGGCGATGCAGGCGGGCTCGCCGGCAGCGGCGCCCATCCACAGCAGGTCGTGGTTGCCCCACTGAATGTCGAGCGAATGATAGGTAAGCAGGCGGTCCATAATCTTGGCCGCGCCGCCACCGCGGTCGAAGATGTCGCCCACCAGGTGCAGGTGGTCGACGGCGAGGCGCTTGATGAGTGAGGCGAGCGACTCGATAAAGTCGTCGGCGCTGGCGGTCTCCAAGATGGATTCGATAATGCGCTCGTGATAACGCACGCGGTAGTTGTTCTCATCCGGATGCGTGTGCAGCAACTCGTCGATGATGTAGGCGTAATCGCGCGGGATGGCCTTACGCACTTTGGAGCGGGTATAGCGGCTCGAAAGCGAGCGGGCGACCACAATGAGTCGGTCGAGCATGGTCTTGTACCAGGTGGGCGAGTCCTCACGCCGGCTGCGGACAAGATCGATCTTCTCGCGCGGATAGTAGATGAGCGTGCACAGCTCGCCCTTTTCGTCAAAGGAGAGCGTGTCGCCAAAGATTTCGTCGACATGTTCGCGCACGACGCCCGAGCAGTTGTTGAGGATGTGCATAAAGGCTTCGTACTCGCCATGCACATCGCTCATAAAATGCTCGGTGCCCTTGGGCAGGTTGAGGATGGCCGAGAGGTTGATGATCTCGGTGAATGCGGATTGCTCGGTAGGGAACTGTCTCGATAGCAGGCGCAGATACTTGAAGTCTTGCGGATTGCGATCGAATGCGACCATGAGGCACCTTCCGATGTGGTTGCTAAAACTGATAAAAACAGCGTCAAACGTTTATCAGTATGCGCCGCTTTTGTTTCGATTGGAGATGGGAGGTCGAATTGTTGGCCGAACGGTTTGGTAAATCGATTTAGTCGAGGTGGATATGGCGGTTGAATGGAGACGCGGGGTCGTTTTGCAGGCGCATGCCTCCGGGATCGATAGAGATGATGACGGTAAAGATGTTCACTACCTTTGGTTCAATTTGGTAAATAGTGGACATTTGTACCGTATTCACATTTGCTGTGCGATAATTTGCGCAGCAATGAGTAAGGAGCCTCATATGAGTGATTTTGTCCTGACCTGTGAATCCGCCGCCGATCGAACCCGCGAGTTCTTTGAATCGCGCAATATCCCTGTCGTGTGTTTTCATTACGAGATCGACGATGTTGTCTATACGGACGATCTGTATCAGTCGATTGCGCCGGACGAGTTTTTTGCCCAGATTGCCGCGGGCGCCATGCCCAAGACGTCTCAGGTGAGCGTGGGTGAGTACGAGGAGTTTTGGGAACCGTTCGTTGCCGGGGGTAAAGACGTGCTGCACCTGACCTTGTCGTCGGGTATTTCGGGCACGTATGGATCGGCCTGCGTTGCGGCGCAGATGCTCGCGGACCGCTATCCCCAGGGCGGCAAGGTGCGCGTCATCGATTCGCTGGCGGCGTCTTCGGGCTTTGGCCTGTTGCTGGAATATGCCGCCGACGTGCGCGATAGCGGTGCTTCGCTCGACGAGACGGCTGCCTGGGTTGAGGAGCACAAGCTCAACCTACACCACTGGTTCTTCTCGACCGATCTGTCGAGCTACCTGCGCGGCGGTCGCATTTCGGCTGCGAGCGCGATCATCGGCACGGCGCTTAAGATTTGCCCGCTTATGACGGTCGATTGCGAAGGTGGGCTGTCGCCACGTGAGAAGATTCGCACTAAGAAGCGCGCGATTTCCGAGATGGCTAAGACCATGATGGCACACGTGCAGGACGGTGCGGATTATTCGGGTAAGTGCATCATGTCGCACTCGGCGTGCCGCGAGGATGCCGAAGCAGTTGCGGCGCTGATCGAGGAACAGATTCCGCAGCTTAAAGGCAAGATTGAGATCAATAACATCGGTACTCTGATTGGCTCGCATACCGGACCTGGTACGGTGGCGCTCTTCTTTATGGGCGACAAGCGCGTGGATTAGTTTGCCCCATCACATCGCTGCATGATTGCTCAAACGAAAACGGCCCGCCTCACGTTTGTGGGGCGGGCCTTGCTGTTGGGGGTTAGCGTTTCTTTCCGCGGAAGAAGAAGCCGTGCAGTGACGGCTTGAGGCCGCGGTTGGCGCGATGCTCCTCGACGCGCTCGTGGATCGAAGCGACGCGCTCGATGACTTCGTCGGGAATCGGCACGTCGGGATTCATGTTCTCGACCTGGCTGACCTCGGCGGCGGAGACCTGGTCGATAATGGGCACATCGTCGTGCGAGATGACAGGTGTGGCGTCTTCCTTCATCTTGCGATAACGCTGCATCATGTCGGTCTGTAGCTGCTGGGCCGAAGGCGGCGTCCAGATGATGGCGTTGGCGCCGGCGGCGATGGTTTCACGGATGCTCTCTGGCGTCTTGCCGCCCGGCGCGATGAGCGGCAGGTTGGGATAGTGCTTGCGCAGCTCGCGTAGGACCTGGGGCGTGTTCTTGCCGGCGGCGATGTTGAGAATCTTGGCTCCAGCGCGCACCTTGGCGTGGACATCGTCGTCGCAGCGAACGACCGTAGCGATGACGGGGATGTCGGCGATGTTGGTGATGTGCTCGACCATCTCGGCGGTGGCGGGGGAGTTGACCACGCATCCCGCCGCGCCCTGCATCTCGGAGACGGCTGCCATCTGCACGGAGCGCTTACCAGTGGTGGTGCCACCGCCCACACCTACAAAGACCGGGCACTCGGCGACGGTCAGCAGCGCTTGCGTAATGGCGGGCTGCGGCGTGAAAGGGTAGACCGCAAAGACGGCATCGGCGTTGGAGTTGCGGATAACCGCGACATCGGTGGTGTAAATGAGCGACTTGATGCGGCGGCCAAAGAGCGTGAAGCCGCTGGCCTCCTCAATCTCGTCAGGCATGCGAAGGGCCGCCTTGCGCAAACGCCCGTCGATGGGCAGCGGCTCCATGGGGAGCAGTCCGTTGGGGGTCACGGCTACCTGGGGCTCGGTGAACTCGTCTGCGAGCTCGACCTCGGAGAAATCGACCGAGGCGACGATGTCCTCGTGAACCTCGGCGGGCACATCGATGGGGGCTTGGTCGCTTGCCGCGGCAGGCGTGTCGAAGGAGCTGGTGCCGACGAAGGCGTCGACGCGCTCATTTAGATCGTTGAGGGTATCCATGGAAGCTCGATTCTATGTGATGACGGCCGGCGCGATGCAGCCGGAATTGCGAATGCTAAATCGTTTGACGAGTTGATTTTTCCCCGCCGCGTCCTCCGTTAGACCGAAGGGCGGCGAACGTGAAGGAGCTGTGGTGGCGGGGATCGAGGTGCTATCTTGAAAGTCCCGTTTAAAAGAGAGGTGACGCGGTATGGAATTTTCGGCAATGTTGGGCTCGATTGGCCTATGCGTGGGCGCAATCGTAGCCGCCGCGGTCATCTACTTTGTGGTTACGGCCATTAAAGGCAAAAGGGCCGAACGCAAGGAGCGCGCGATGCTTAAACAGCATCGCGACCAGCAGGGCAAACGCGCACGGAGATAGCTTGTTGAGTTTTGGATCCGTGCGCTAGCTGCGTTTTCGGATCAGGGCAATGTAGAAGCCCTCAAATTCGCGGCTGGGCGGAATGGTGAGCGTGCCGGGCAGGCCGTTGGCGATGGCCGATACCTGACCCGCGGCGATTGCCTCGGTGAGAGCGTTGGACTCGATGCGCGGCTCTTCACCGGCATCCTGGGCGCGACGCGCTTCGCTTTCGCTCGGCGTGCCGTCGAGGGGAATGAGCTCGCAGTCCATATGCTTGTCGAGGGCCTCTTGCAGGGCGTCCTCGTTTTCCTGCGGCAAGATCGAACAAGTCGAATAGACGAGCGTGCCGCCCGGTTTGAGGGCTCCCATGGCGCGGTCCAGAAGTGCTCGCTGCGAGCGGGCGCACTTGCCGAGCAACTGCTCGGTCAGGCCGCGCAGGCTTTTCTCGTTGCCGCTGACGACGGTGCCCGTGCCGGTGCAGGGAGCGTCGAGCAGGATGCGGTCAAAGCGGAAGAACTCGTCGAGCTCGCGTGCGTCGGTGCGCATGACGGGCACGTTTTTTGCGCCTTGGCGGTGGAGGTTGGCTTCGAGCTTCTCGGCGCGGGGAATGCTCATCTCGCAGGCGGTAAGGTGCGCCTGCCCCTGCGTGAGGGCGGCGATCTGCGTCGTCTTGCCGCCAGGGGCTGCGCACATGTCCAGGATGTCCTCGCCTGCCTGGGCGCCCAGGACCAACGGCGGCATCATGGACGACAGACTTTGCAAGTAGATCTTGCCGTCGCGGTAGATGTCGAGGTCCCACAGGTCGGAAACCTGTGCCTCGGGCAGGACGAAGGCGTCTGGGTACCAGGTGACGGGGTTGTGGGCGATGCCGGCGGCATCGAGCGCCGCAGCGATGTCCTCGGCGGTTGCCTTGAGCGTGTTAGCGCGCAGCGTGACCGGGCGTGTGGCCGCGGCGCCGAAGCCCTCGATCATGAGCTCGGCATCGGCGGGCGCATAGGCGCCGGCGACCGTGTCGACCATAAAGCGCGGCAGGTCGGCGGCGCAAGGAAGGGCGGCAAGCTGGTCGGAAAGCTCGGTGGCGGCAAACTGCCTGAGCTTGAGCTCGGCCTTGACCTGCTTTTTCTGCTTACGACGACGCGGCTTGGACATCCGTCTTTCCTTCCCATTCCATTACATGTCGAGTGTTTAGTACTGGCTCTCGTGCTTGCTAAAGAAGTCGAAGCGCGGGGGCAGCGGCTTTACGCGGTGCTCGCCGGGCTTCTCGCCCAGGCTCTCCACAAACTCATCCGTGGAGGCAAAGATGTTATCCCAGCTAAAGAAAGCGACCGGGTCGAAGTCAAAGTACTCGCAGATGAGCTCGCAGCCGGCCGGCACAATACCGTGCATCAGGACGGTCGCCACGCGCAGCTCGGTAAAGGCGTCGACGAGGGCCTGCGTCATCGCGGCGTTTGCTGGCTTGCCTTCGAGCTTGTTGGCGGCCTTGGAAGCGTCGCTCCAGCGCTTGTTGGCGGCGCGCAGGTAGTCGTCGCACACGGCAAGCGCGCGGTGCGTCTCGAACTTGTACATGGCCTGCTCAAAGGCGAGGGCTGCCTGCTGGGCGGCTTCGACCACGGTGTCAGAAGCGGCACCGGCGGGGATGCAGCCGTTGCGGTAGGGGCTCTCGTCGCCTTCCTTGACGGCGACGCCGTAGAAGCAGCTGCGGGCCAGACGGTTGAACACGCCGGTCAGCAGCGCGCTCTCCTTAAGGGCCGGGTCGATAACGCGCTTGTCGTCGCAGGCGCGTACCTCGTTGCCGTCCTTGTCCTTGCCGGTCACACGCGTGTCGTATGCCTTGGGGCTAAAGCTCACCGGCTTTTCGGATAGGCCGAGCGACAGCCAGTGCGCGCGCATCTGCTCGCAGGTGTAGTGGTTGAGCAGGTCGTCTGCCGGCGGGGGAGGCGTCTGCGAGGACGAGCTGGCCTTTTTGCCCATGTAGAGCAGGTGGTAGCAGGCGCTGACGGTGCTCTGCGTGAGGTCCCAGCCCAGGGCCTCCCACATGGCGGTCTGCGCGATGCAGTAGAAATAGATGTTGTCCTGACCGATGAACTGGTAAATCTGAGCGTCGTCAGAGCACCACCAGTCGCGCCAGTCGAGCGAGCTGTGCTGGTAGGTGGGTGCGGGCACCTGCGTGGAGTCGGCGGCGGGCTCGCCCATGAGGGCGGCATCCTGGGCGGCGACGCCCTCGGTCACGCCGGCGGCCTTGGCATCGCGCGCGAGCACGGTACGCGTATAGCTGATGGGCGCCCACAGGCTCTCGGGCCAGCACCAGCAGGTGACGTCGGAGACGCCATCGACCTCGGGCACCGGAACGCCCCAGTCGATGTTGCCGGTGATGCGGAAGGGCACGAGTGCCTTGCCGCTGCGGAAGCGCACGCCACCGTTGGCGAGCACCGCGTGGGCGTCGTCGCGCTCCTTCCAGCTGGGGAAGGTGACGGTAAAGCTGCTCTTGTTGCCCTCGGGCTCCAGCACGGTGTGCTCGGGGAGCTGGTCCTCGACGGCATCGAAGGCCTCGCGGAACTTGTTCTGGATGTAGAGCTGAGCCGGCAGCAGCCACTCCTCCATGGTCTTGGAGACCACGGAGCGAACCTGCGGGTTCTGGGCGAGCTTGGCGGTGTAGGTCTTCATAAAGTCGAGGTAGGCCGGCAGGTCAAAGTAGAGATTGTCGACCGGGCGCAGCTCGGGCACCTCGCCGGTGAGCTGGCTCTTGGGCGCGATGAGCTCCTCGGGCTCAAACTGGTGGCCCAGATCGCACTCGTCGGCATAAGCCTTCTCGGACTTGCAGCCCTGGATGGGGCAGCGGCCGATGACCTGGCGGCCGTTGAGGAACGTGCCGGCCTTGGCATCGTAGAACTGCAGCGTGGAGCGCTTGGAGATGGTGCCCTGCTCGTGCAGGCGCTCGATAATCTCGGCAGTCACCTCGTTGTGGATCTGGGCCGCCGGCTCAAGGCCCGAGCCGCCGTAGATGTCGCAGCTGATGTTGTAGTTGTTGAGGGTCGCGGCCTGGCGGGAGTGATTGGACTCGACATACTCGCCGATGGACTTGTCGTAGCCCTCGTTCTCCTTGAGCTTGCGGTAGCTCTCCATGATGGGCGAACCGTAGCAGTCGGTGCCCGAGGTGAAGATGACGTTTTCGCGGCCCAGGCGGTCGCGCAGGAAGCGGGCGAAGAAGTCGGCCGGGACAAAGACGCCGCCGACGTGGCCAAAGTGCAGACCCTTGTTGCCGTAGGGCTCGCCGGCGGTAACGATGGCGCGGCGCGGCCAGCTGGGACGGTCGTTCATGGAGTATTTGGATGCCATGGGACTCCTTCGCATATAGGTAAGAGCGCGGCCGGGCACGGGGTTCGGCGGCGCGGTGGTCAATTCGTGCATATCGTTCGACATTATCGCACATGCGGGCGGGTGCGTGGCAGGGGCGCTATCCTAAGATGCTATGAATGAGATTTCCAACATACATGCGTTTGAGGACGAGGTTTTTCTGCACGCTTGCTTCGTGTGGGGGATGGCCGTGATCGCGGTGTTTGCCGTGTGCCTGGTGCCGGTGTTTATGCTGTTGGGCGGGCCTGCGGACTTGGACGCGGCTGAGGCGGGCGGCTGGACCACCGTCGTGGGCTGGATGGTCGGTGTGGCTGCGGTTTCTGCAGCGTCGTTTGCCGTGCACGAGCTGGTGCATGCGGTGTTTTTTAAGCTGCTGGCGCCTGCGGGCGCGCATGTGACCTTTGGCGCGAATCGTGAGACGGCGATGATCTATGCCTGCGCCGAGGGCGTCGTGTATTCGCGTCGGCGGTACATGGCGGTTTGCCTGGCGCCGACGGTTGTTTTGACGGTGGCGTTTGCCCTGGGGTTTGCGTTCTCGGGCTATCCGCTGCTGTGCTACCTGGCGGCTGGTCTGCACTTGTCGGGCTGCGTGGGCGATTGGTATTACGTGCGGACCATCCTGCGCGACCGCCGCATTGTCGCCTGCGAGGATACGTCCTTTGGCGTGCGCTTTTTCGGGTGAGGAGATGTTGATGAGGCCGTTGTTGTTGCACGCTTGCTGTGCGCCGTGCTCACTTGAGCCGGTTCGCTTGCTGCGCGAAGAGGGGTTTGAACCCACGATTTGCTGGACCAACCCCAATATTCAGCCGCGCGATGAATGGCAGCGCCGCTTGGACGAGCTACGCCGGTGGTGTGCCGATGGCGACATCGAGCTCATCGAAGCGGGGGAGGACCGCGAGCGCTGGGAGGCCGGCGTGGCCCCGCTGGGCGCCGATCGACCCCGTCGCTGTCGCGCGTGCTATGCCCTGCGCTTGGCCGAGGCGTGCCGCGTGGCCCAGGAGCGCGGGTTTGAGTTTGTGGGCACGACGCTCGCCGTCTCGCCGTATCAGCTGTTCGATACCTGCAATGATGTTTTGGAGCGTCTGGCTGTCGCCCGCGGTCTCACCCCGGTGATTCGCGATTTTCGCCCGTATTATCCCGAGGCCACGCGTCGTTCGCGTGAGCTGGGCATGTATCGGCAGAATTACTGCGGCTGCCGATTCTCGGCCGTCGAGGCGGCCATGGACCGCGCTCGCATCCGCGACGAGCGCAAAGCGTCCAAAAAGTAGTTCTTTTGAGCTGGCAGCCTGCTAGGATGTAGAGCGGACTTTAGCTATATAAGGAGTATCCGACGTGTCTATGCGTACCGATGATTTTGACTACAACCTTCCTGAGGAACTGATCGCCCAGGCTCCTGCCGAGCCGCGCGACTCCTGCCGCCTGCTGGTGGTGGATCGCAAAGGCTCCCAGGCGGGGAAGCCGCTGGAGCACGGCGGTACCGTTGAGCACCGCATCTTCCGCGACATCATCGACTATATCGAGCCGGGCGATGTGCTCGTCATCAACCAGACGCGCGTGATGCCGGCCCGCCTGATCGGTCGCAAGGCCGGCTCGGGTGGCGTGGTCGAGACGCTGCTGCTCAAGCGCCGTGAGGATGTGGATCCGCTCGGCCATGTGTGGGAGTGCCTGGTCAAGCCGGGCAAGCGCCTGAAGCCCGGTGCTCAGATTGAGTATCGCGCCGGTGGCGCCCATGCGCCCGAGGGGGCTCCCGTGGTGCTGACGGCCGAGGTCATCGACTTTGTCACCGATAGCCGCGGTGGCCGTCTGGTGCGCTTTGAGCCGGCCGGTTGCAATGCCGCCGGCGACCCTTGCACGCTCGACGAGGCCATCCATGCTGCCGGCCACGTGCCGCTGCCGCCCTACATTACCGATTACGAGGGCGACCCCGAGAAGTACCAGACCGTCTACGCCATGAAGGAAGAGCACTCGGCTGCCGCTCCCACGGCGGGTCTGCACTTTACGCCCGAGCTTATGGCTGCCATCGAGGCCAAGGGTGCCAAGTTTGCCGCCGTCGAACTCGAGGTGGGCATCGATACCTTCCGTCTGGTGGAGGAGGACGATCCCACGCAGCATGTGATGCACACCGAGCGCTACCACGTGTCGCAGGAGGTTGTCGACGCCGTGCATAAGGCGAAGGCCGAGGGCCATCGTGTGATTGCTGTCGGTACCACGGCGGTGCGCTCGCTCGAGAGCGCGTTTGACGCCGATGCTCCGGTGTCCGATCCGGCTGTGACGGCGCGCTATTTTGAAGGCCTCGAGGACGGCGCCGACACGCTCGGCCGCGGTGACATCGTGGTGCGCGAGAACGCCACGACGCAGCTCTACCTCATGCCCGGCTCGACCTATCACGTGGTCGACGCGCTGATCACGAACTTCCACGTGCCGCGCTCCACGCTCATGATGCTCGTAAGCGCGCTTGCCACCCGCGACCAGATCATGGATGCCTACGCCGCCGCCATCGAGGAGCGCTACCGCTTCTTCAGCTTTGGCGACGCCATGCTCATTTTGTAGGTTACGGCGTTTTCCAAACGCCGTAACCGGCCGACGCTGCGCGGGCCGCATTTGGACAATCTGACGTTCAACTTCAAGGGCGCGACCAGAAGGTCAGCGCCCTTTCGTTTCACGTCACCTTGTCTCAAATGCGACCCGCTCGCTGTCGTTGCCAAAACACCGGCATTTCTTTGGTTGTCAAGAGGATGCCGCTCTAGCGGGTTTTCGCTGTCCGCGCCAAAACATCGGCGTCGCCTTTGTTGGCACTTGGGGACGTTCCTTATGTGCCGGCACCTGGGGACAGTCCTTGTAATCGTTGGGGAGTGGTTACTTGCTCGCGAACAGCCAGATCAAGATGATCACGAGAACTACGGCAACGATGCAGACGATGGCGCCGGTGAATTTGATGCGTGAGTCGCGGGTACGTTCGCGCACCGCGTCCTCGGTGGCCTCGAGCTGGGCGACTTCTCGCTCGGTCTCGGTGTGTTCGGCTTTGTCTCGGGCCAAGGATCCTGCAAGCGACTCAGTGATCTCTGGGTGGTCGTGCACTTCGGTCGCCTGTTCGATGATCGACTGCGCATGTGCGGCATCTGCTTGGGCGTTGGCGATGCTCTGCTCCTGGTCGCGGCGTGCCTTGTCCTCGGCAGTGATCTTCTCGCGCAGTTCGCGCTGACGAGTCGCGGCGGCTGTCTTCGCCGTCTGCAGCTCGTCGCGCGCGGCATCGGCTTCGGTCGTCACGGCTTGGTGCGCGCGTTTTGCGTCGGCGATAGGGGCTTGAGCCTGCTCGACGGCCTGCTCGGCTGCGGCAAGCGAGTGCTCAAGGTCGGCGGTGATGCGCGGGACATCTTCTTCGGCTTTACGCAGGGCATCTGCCGTGTCGGAAATCTGCATCGAGAGCTCGCTGGTGCGCACCGTATAGTTGGCGGGATTTGCCGAGGGATTGCGTTGCAGCTCGGCATACTCATGACGCAGCGTCTCGAGCTGGGCGCGCGTGGCGTCGACGGTTTGTTGTGCGGCGGCAATGCCGGCGTCTCGCTCTGCCTTCACCTTGTCGCGGATGCGCTTGGAATCCTCAAGACGTCGAACGAGGCGGTTGCCGGTCTCGCGCGAGCTCGCCTCGCGGGCCTCCACGGCATCGAGCGCGGCCTTCAGACGGAGCTCAGTCGCGTCATCCTCTGTCTTCATTTGTTCGAGCTGACCCTTGAGCTCTGTCGCTTTGGAGGCGTGGGCATCACGGTCAATCTCGGCGGCCGCTGCAGTCTTTTGGGCCGTGGCAATCGCCTGGCGCTGGTCGGCGACGATCTGGTCGTAGCGGCCTGCGATATCCTGGCGCGTCTCGAGTTCCTCGGCCTGATCGGCAATGCGCTGCTCAAGTTCGGCCAGGTGGGCGCGGGCATCGGCAAGTGCCTTTTTCGCGGCGTTCATCTCGCGCATGGCCGAGGCACCCTGGGCGATAAAGGTGCCCACGGCGTTCGCAGTGTTCGAGACAGCGGTCCCCAGATCGCGGCTCGCGGCGGAGGAGTGCGGGGCGGTCGGGCGAGCGGTGTCGGCAGCGTCCGCATCGGCAGCCTGCGGCACGGCGATATTGCCGGTACCGCCCTCGATTACAGAAAAGCCTGCTGCGTGCGGGTCGACCGCATCGGCGCCAATCGTGGGATGCTCGAGCTGCAGAAACGAGGGCATGGTGCTGCCCTGGTCGGCAACCGGAGTCTCGCCGGGTACGAAGGTCGAGGCTGCCTCGGCGGCCTCCTCTTCCTCGGCGTCAACGTCAGCGTCGGCCACGGCGTCTTTCATCGCTTTGACGGCATCCATCATGGAGTCCATGACGGCGTCGAGCTCTTCTTCCGAAGACACCTCGATGGGGCCTGCTGCTTGCGGAGCGTTCTCAGCCTTGGGCTCAGTATCGCTCGGGTCCGGCTGCTCTAGCTGCTCTTCTTTGTCTTGCTCTGCGGCGACATTTGCGTCTGCGGCCTCGTCTGCGGCGGCAGGAGCCTCCTCGACAGCGGTATCAATGCCGCCATCGCTTCTGGTGGAAGTATCGCAGTCGTCAATGGTGTCTGCGGAGTTATCAATATGCTGTTGAGTCTGGGGGTCCAGCTCGTCTGTCATAGGCATGTGCTCCTCATCGTTGTTTGTCACCCTATGATAAAGTCTCGCGCCGACATCCCGCGCACTGCAGCAAAGTTTCAAAACGTGTTCGATGGCTCGTGTCGATAGCAAAAACTCGGCCACTTTATCCAGTTTGTACTTGACAATCCCTTCGCCGAAAGACGTTATGCCGTTCGCCTACCGAGGCCTTTTCTATTCACTTGAACACGCTAAAGTTGCATGTCAGCTTTTGGCGCGTGAAGTTGGATGCGCGCAGTCGACGGGCGGGCCCGTCGCGATTTGAAAGGACTTTGTATGGGACTTTTCACTGGTAAGACCGTGATCGTCACCGGCGGCGGCAAGGCCACGCTCAAGGACGGCTCCGCTGGCTCCATCGGTTACGGCATCGATATCGCTTTTGCCAAGGAGGGCGCGAACCTCGTCATCACCGGCCGCAACGTTGCCAAGCTCGAGGCCGCCAAGGAGTCTCTCGAGGCTGAGTACGGCGTTAAGGTTCTTCCTGTTCAGGCCGATGTCTCCGCCGGTCAGGACAACGAGGCCGTCGTGCAGAACGTTATCGACAAGGCGATTGAGGAGTTCGGTCGCATCGACGCCGTCGTTAACAACGCTCAGGCCAGCGCCTCGGGCGTGACCATCGCCGACCACACCATGGATCAGTTTAACCTGGCCATTTACTCCGGTCTGTATGCCACCTATCTGTACATGCAGAAGGCCTATCCGCACCTGAAGGAGACCAAGGGCTCCGTGGTCAACTTTGCTTCGGGCGCCGGCCTGTTTGGCAACTACGGCCAGTGCAGCTATGCTGCCGCCAAGGAGGGCATCCGCGGCCTGACTCGCGTCGCCGCCAACGAGTGGGGCAAGGACGGCATCAACGTCAACATCGTTTGCCCGCTTGCTTGGACCGCCGCGCTCGAGAACTTCCAAGATGCCTATCCCGAGGCGTTCAAGGCCAACGTCCACATGCCGCCGGCAGGCCACTACGGCGACGTCGAGAAGGAAATCGGCCGCGTTGTCGTTCAGCTCTGCGGTCCCGACTTTAAGTATATGAACGGCGAGACCGTCACCCTCGAGGGTGGCATGGGCCAGCGTCCTTAGGGGTTCCGCCGTTCTACCGAACGGCGGACCGGCCGACGCTGCGCGGGCCGCATTTGGACAATCTGCCGTTCAATTTCAAGGGCGCGACCAGAAGGTCAGCGCCCTTTCATTTCACGGCACCTTGTCTCAAATGCGACCCGCTCGCTGACGTTGCCAAAATATCGGCGTTGCCGTGGCTGGTAAATAGCTCCACTCATCGGGGACGTACTTAAATGAGTGCCCGCAGAATGAAAGTGGATAATCTCCCGTTTTTGGGCTGTGCTTTGGGCAAAAGTGGGAGATTATCCACGCTCATCCGGTAAGCGTCCAAAAATCCACGCTCATTTGCCGTGTCCCTGCCGTATCCTCCTCGCACCAGTTTCTGTCGAGTCGGTGCTTCTTGCGGGTTGCCCGTATAATGGTTTGCGTATGAGCCGCAACCAAGGAGTTCCAGTTTATGGATCAAAACCTGTTTAAATTCGACCTGATCGCCGAGGACCCGACGACGCACGCGCGTGCCGGCGTGCTGCACACCCCGCATGGCGACATCGAGACGCCGATCTTTATGCCCGTGGGCACCAAGGCAAACGTTAAGGGCATTCCCACCGAGACCGTCAAGCAGCTCGGCGCCCAGATCGTGCTTGCCAATACTTATCACCTGTCCATGCGTCCCGGCGAGGACACCATCGCCGAGCTGGGCGGACTGCACAAGTTTATGAACTGGCACGGCCCCATCCTCACCGACTCGGGCGGTTTCCAGGTGTTCAGCCACAACGACGCGGTCAAGCTCACCGACGAGGGCGTGCGCTTTATCGTCAACGACTACGACGGCCGCCACGTGTTCTGGACACCCGAGGACAACATGGAAATCGCCATGAAACTCGGCTCCGACATCTGCATGCAGCTCGACCAGTGCCCGGGCTATCCCGCCACGCGCGCCTACGTTGAGCGCGCCGTTGAGCTGTCGAGTATGTGGGCCGAGCGCTGCTACAAGGCGCATACCCGCGATGACCAGGCGCTCTTTGGTATCGTTCAGGGCGGCATGCACCTGGATCTGCGCCTGCGTTCGCTGCGCCATCTGGAGGAGTGCGGCGACTTCCCGGGCTATGGTATCGGCGGCTACTCGGTGGGCGAGGATCACGAGACCATGTTCGAGACCCTGGCACCGCTCGTGAGCGAGTACATGCCCAAGCATAAGCCGCGCTACCTGATGGGTGTCGGCAACCCCACCACGCTCGTGCGCGGCGTGGGTGTGGGCATCGACATGTTCGACTGCGTGCTGCCGACGCGCACCGGCCGCATGGGTACGGCATTCTCTAGCGAGGGTCGCCTCAACTTCCGCAACGCCCGCTTTGCGCACGACGATGGCCCCATCGATCCCACCTGCACCTGCCCGGTGTGCACGGGCGGCTACAGCCGCGCGCTCATCCGCCACATGGTCACGCAGAAGGAGATGCTCGGCGGCATTTTGCTGTCGATGCACAACATCTACTACTTGCTTAACCTTATGCAGCGTGCTCGCCAGGCCATTATCGAGGGCCGCTATGGCGCATTTGTGAGCGATTGGATGAATAGCCCTGCCGCGGTGGATTACTAAGGGCGAAAGACACGCTTGCAGAGCGTGGGCAACGGCAAAGGCTGAGCGGCAGCTGCTCGTCACATTCGCTGACGCCGGCTGCGCGACCGCTGACCGATGCCTTGCAAGCGCATGATGCATCGTGGGTACCATACCGACTAGTTGATGTTCGGGCGGGTGTTTGGCGCATGGCGTCGACCCCGCTCGCTTTTCTTTTTCTCGATAGGAGTACCCATGATTAAGAATGAGAACGTCGAGGGCGAGCCCGCCTACGACGAGACGTACCGCCGCGGCCCCGTGGTCATGCGCGGCCCCATGATTCCTAAGGACAATACGTACGCCAACCTGCTGGCGCCCGAGGATTCAACCGACTGGTTGCATGTCGATCCGTGGCGTGTGCTGCGCATTCAAGCCGAGTTTGTCGATGGCTTTGGCGCGCTTGCCGAGCTCGGGCCTGCGGTGACCATCTTCGGTAGCGCCCGCACGCCCAAGACCGATCCGCTCTACAAGGCGGCGCGCATGGTTGGACGAAAGATCGCCCAGCGCGGCGTGGCCGTGATCACCGGCGGCGGCCCCGGCATCATGGAGGCGGCCAACAGGGGAGCGGCGAGTGCCAACGGCAAATCGGTCGGCTTGGGGATCGAGCTCCCGCACGAGCACGGGCTCAACAAATACGTGAACCTGGGCATGGACTTCCGCTACTTCTTTGTGCGCAAGACCATGTTCGTCAAATACAGCTCGGGCGCCATCGTGTTTCCCGGAGGTTTTGGTACGCTCGACGAGATGTTCGAGGTGCTCACGCTGGTGCAGACGCACAAGGTCAAGCGCATGCCGCTTGTGCTGGTAGGCAGTGAGTACTGGCAGGGCCTGTTCGACTGGCTCAACGGCCCGGTGATGGACGCCGGTATGATCAGCCCGCTCGATCCGGAGCTGGTGCACATTACCGACGACCTCGACGAGGCAGTCGACATCGCCCTGAGCGGGCTGAAGTAGGGCGAGCGTGCCTGTTGTTGTAGTAATGAGAACGGCAGACTGATGCTATTTAACATCACTCTGCCATCTAAACTGGGTATACTGATGCAAAAGACGAGGCGAGGAGGTCGCGTATGTCTACTGCAACGGTTAAGCCTACGACGGTTCGCATCGAAGAGGGGCTCAAGGAACAGGCGACTGAGTTTTTGGATTCGGTTGGTCTGAGTCTCAATTCGTATCTCAACCTTGCTGTTCGGCAGCTTGTAAATCAGCGGAAGATTCCGTTTGAAATTGTGGGTCGATCCGAAGTTCCCAACGAGGTGACGAGGCGCGCCATGGTGATCGCCGAGGCCCACGAGCTGGGGATTCTGCCAGACGACAGCCCGGCGTTCGATAACGTGAATAATCTGATGTCGTTCCTTGATGAGGACTAGCGATGTTTGAGATTAAGGTCGAGGCTCAGTTTAAGACGGATTACAAGCGAACGATGCGCATTCATCCGCAGCTAAAATCCGAGTTTAAGGCGGCGGTCGCAGAGCTGGCGGCTCACGGCTCGCTTCCTACGGAATATGGCGTCCACGAGCTCTCAAACCCAGGCGGCAATTACAACGGCCATATCGACTTTCATCTATCCGATGGCATGGTCGATGTGGTCGTTCTCTATCTGCCGCATAAGACTAATCCGGTGATCCGACTGGTGAGAATGGGCTCGCATGAGGAGTTATTTCAGGGCCCGCAGGGCTGATTGCTCGCTTATGTTTCGCGGGGGAATAGGGATTGATTCGCGGCCGATTGGCCAAAAACGGCCCCTATTCCACCGTAACTGTTGGAGACGTCCCGTTCGTGGCTGCGACCTCCGGTTCTCCTCTTCGCTGGATTTCGCTTAAAAGCTCGGCTGCAACTTCGCTGCTTTTGAAACGGATGCTGCAGTCCTCTTTCTTAGGAAAGGCCAGTAATGGAATAGTTCCGTACCAGACAGTTTCCTCGTCAATCACTGATGCGCACAGGCGTCCTTCGGCTTTGATGAGATAACTGACGTTCATCTCGGCAAAAATCGCTTTCACGTCATCGCGCGGAGTCGAAGCAATTGAAATCTCAAGGGCAATCCCACGGGCGGCGGCGCCTGTGAGTACGGCAGTGAGCTTTGCGAGGCATGCAGCGGATGCGTAGGGCGCGGCAATAAAAATGCTTTTCGTTGCGCGCGCGATGTCATCTGCTAAGGCCTCCACGGCCCTTGCCGGCCTAACGAGGATGTTTTGATCGGCCCGTTTGTTGTCATTTGCTGCAAAGACTTCATACCCCAGCTTGGCGTAGGTCTTGAGTCTCTTCTGGTACATGCGCGCGAGCATGGGTATCGACAAATCAACATAGTCGAATATCTCAACCTGCTGCTTGCCCTCGTGACTTCTATGTAGCCTGCCTGCCTGCTGCGTTATGCTGCCGTCCCAAGATATCGGTGTGGCAATGAGCAGAGTGTCAAGGTAAGACAGGTCGAAACCCTCGCCCAGAAGGCCTTCGGTTGCGATGATAATTCGATGCTCATGCTCGAAGCCGGGAAGGCTGTTCAGTATTGCCTTTCTTTCTTTGGCGTCGATTTCTCCGGTTAAGAGTATAGGTTCGTGTCCGCGGCTTTGAAGCAGCCTACATAGCTCTTCGGCATGTTTTTTCCTTTTGGATAGCACAAGCGGATGTCGACCGTTTGACGCGGTCTCGAGGGCATCGTCGACAATTGCTTCGTTTCTCGCTGTGTGCGCACACAGGAGATCGAGAACTTGATTAAAGGACGCCCCTGGTTCGTAGGCGGGTAGTCGAACTCCGGTAAAACGCGGCCTAACAACGCGCTGAATTCCCTGTTGGATTGCTTGCGTTTTTGGATCAATGACATGGCGAAGCGGGCCGCAGAGCATTGAGAGTGCTCGCGTGAGTCCGTCCGAGCGTTCGGGCGTCGCGGAAAGGCGGTTGATTTCCGATCTCAGCCGAACACATTGAGCAAATAGGCCATTCCCGC
>NZ_QSKB01000013.1:0-68232 GCF_003469085.1 Collinsella sp. AM29-10AC | reverse complement strand
TGCAGCGACGGACCTCGGGACGCTCTTACACCACGTCTGCGCGCGCCACCGTCCCGGAACTCACCGTAGGGGAGCTCCGGGCTTCACAGGGGCACGAATAGCCCACTCCGACCTGCGAAATCTGTACTCGCGATGCGAATGACGCCCCTAACCTTAAACTTTAGCTTGAACTTAGCTATAATGCGCTACGTTCCTACCAGGCTGTGGTTGCGGACGGACGAAATGCCCGTCCTAGTCCAAGACAGACGCGGTCAAAGGGATCCACGTAAGCGACCGCGTGCGCGCGGCGCGATCATGGCGCGTCCTAGATGTAAGCCGCACCGTCCGTTCTACTTTCTTTGGGGCAATACCGCCTCGCGGGCGAGCGGGCCAGTCGTGAAGGTGGCTGCGGCCTCCCGAGCAAACACCCCGGTGCGCAAGTGTGGGGTCAAATACCAGGTCAGCTGGTGGGAACAACCTGATATTCCGCGCAACGCACGGATCGTATACGACACAGAAGGCAGGGTAGTGGACATGGTGAGGGGCAGCTTGATGCACGCGGCTCGGTTAGGTGCTGGGACCGCAGCGGTCATCGCCGTTTTGGGCCTGAGCGGATGCGCGTTCAACCCGCTGTCTACGTTCACGACTCCCACGATCGACCAGATCGAGTACGAGACCGTCACGCCCGCGGTGTCGGATGATGCCCTGGTCACCCCCGGTACCCTGACGGTTGCCCTCGATACCTCCGATGCGCCGCAGGCCATGCAGGGCGCTGACGGCGAGCTCACGGGGTATGCAGTCGACGCTGCCCGCGCCCTCGCAAGCCGCATGGGCCTTAAGGTCGCCTTTGTCGATGCGTCCTCGGCAGGTTCCGCGCTCGGTGACAAAAAGGCTGATATCTTTATCGGCGAGATCAACTCCACGGATGGGGACGTTAGCTCGCTCGGCACCTGCCTGTACGATGCCGCTTCCGTGTTCGGTAAAACCAGCGATGGTGGGTCGCTGAGCGTTTCCACCGATACCCTTAACACGTCTACTCTGGGTATCCAGATGTCCTCGGCCTCGCAGGAGGCGCTTGCTAAGCAGAGCATCACCGCCAACCAAAAGACTTACTCCAACATCAACGAGTGCTTTGAGGCGCTCGAGTCCGGCGAGGTCGACTATGTGATCTGCGACTCCACGGCTGGCGGTTACCTTGCGCGCCTGATGAGCGAGATCTCCTATGTCGGTGCGCTCGAGGCGCCCTCGACGCTTGGTGTTGCAGGCCTTTCGTCCAATGACGAACTGTGTCGTGCCGTGAGCGATGCCCTCGACGGTATTACGGCCGACGGCACGCTCGAGGCGGTTCACTGCGTCTGGTACGGCCAGATTCCCTACGACCTCACCACTAAGACGGTTTCGGGCGCTAACGTGCAGCCGGGCGACTCTGAGTCCAGTGAGACCACGTCCTCCGGCAGCGAGTCCTCCGATTCCAACAATGAGACCGCATCCTCCGAGGACAAATCGTCCAGCCAGGAAGGCACCATCACTGACGACGACATTAACAAACTTAATAGCTAGTTATTGCTAGGGGCGGTGTCTCCTATACGTTGGAAAGGACACCTCTTCACGGTTTCAACACGCACTGCCGGGTTTCCCCAATAGGGGAGCCCGGCTTTTTTATCCCTATAAAACCAGCAGGTCAAAGCCAATTTTCGGGACCAAATACAAAGTCGCCGACGCCCTCCCATAGCGCACTTTGCCACAGAAAAGTGCGAGACTTCGGTATGCGGTATTAAGCAATCGTTATTCGGGTCTTTAGGAATCCGCGTGATTAAATGCACGGCAATGGGTACATAGCCAGTACAGTAAGTCCCCGAGGCAGATTGGAGCCACGTATGGATATCAAGGTTTCTGGACGCAAGACGACGGTAACCGATGCTCTGCGTGCGCATGTGGATGAGAAGATCGGCGAGGCGCTCAAGGTTTTCGATATCGAGCCCATGACAGTCGACGTCGTGCTTCGTTATGAGAAGAACCCCTCGAACCCCAACCCGGCAATCGTCGAGGTCACGGTTCGTGCCCGCGGCTCTGTGATTCGCGTTGCCGAGCACGGCGCAGATATGTATGCCGCCATCGACCTCTCCGCCGATAAGGTTACCCGCCAGCTGCGCAAGTTCAAGACTAAGGTCGTGGACAACCGCCAGGGTGGTGCCAGCGCCGCGGATGTCGCACCGGTCGAGCGCGTCGAGGATCTGGCCGACCTGCTGCTGCCCGAGGAGGAAGACGACCTGCTCGTCCGCGAGAAGGTTATCGACGTCACTCCGATGACTGAGGAGCAGGCGCTGGTGCAGACCGATCTGCTCGGTCACGACTTCTACGTGTTCGAGAACGCGACGACCGGCCTTATCAATGTGGTGTATCACCGTAAGAATGGTGGATATGGCATCATCAAGCCCCGCATCGAAACACTTGACGAGTAAAATACGTTAACTTGCATGAGTTAACGGCTGGCGGCCATCCCATGCGGGTGGCCGCCTTTTTACGTAAGGAGTCGCTTTGATGGACAAGGCCGCATCCGCCGGTCATTCGGACCGTTGCCGCATCGTCGTCGATACCTGCTGCGACTTTAGCCCCGAGGTCGCCGCGAACCTCGATGTCGATATCCTGGGTTTCCCCTTCATTATCGATGGCGAAGAGCGCACGGATGACATCTGGTCGAGCATCACACCCAAGGAGTTCTACGACCGTATGCGCGCCGGTGCCCGCGTGTCCACCTCGGCTGTGTCGCTCGGTCGCTATATCGAGTTCTTTACCGAGTGCGCCAAAGAGGGTACGCCTACGGTCTACCTGTGCTTTACCTCGGCGCTGTCGTCGAGCTACAACTCCGCGTGCCAGGCGGCAGATGCCGTGCGCGCCGAGTATCCCAACTTTGAGCTCTACGTGGTCGACAACGCTCTGCCCTGTGCGACCGGCGAGCTCTTGGCGCTCGAGGCCGTCCGCCAACGCTCGGCGGGACTCACCGCCAAGCAGCTGGTCGACTGGGCAAACGAGGCCAAGACCTACGTCCACGGCTACTTTACGCTCGAGAGCTTTGACGCGCTGGCTGCCGGCGGCCGCATTCCGCCCGCGGCGGCGCAACTCACGGCAAAGCTCGATGTCAAGCCCGAGCTCTCCTACGACCTGGCCGGCTCGCTGTCGCTGATCGGCGTCAACCGCGGCCGCAAGAAGGCGCTCAAGTCCATCCTCAAGTCGTTCCGCGAGAACTACGTGCCCGACCGCACCATGCCCATCGCCATCATGACGGCCGATGCCGAAAAGGACGGCGACTGGCTCGAGGCCGCCATCCGCAAGGAGGAGGGCTGCGCCGACGTCACGATCATTCGCAGCTCCGTGGGCCCCACCATCGGCTCGCACGTGGGCCCCGGCATGGTGGCCTGCGCGTTTTGGGGCAAGAATCGCGCCGAGAAAGCCTCGCTTTCCGACCGCATCGCGCGTCGCGTGCGCGGCCAGTAGGCAAGTAACGCGGCCGTAATCGATCCCAACTCACTGCCCAAGCGCTGGCGCTGAGTATTCAACTTGGTAACAACACCCAACCCAAAAGGAAAGGTTTCATGGCAAACAAGCTCTCCGTCGCATTCATCGGCACCGGAATCATGGGTGCCCCAATCGCCGGCCACATCCTGGATGCCGGCTATCCTGTCACGGTCAACAACCGCACCAAGTCCAAGGCCGCCGCGCTAATCGAGCGCGGTGCCGCCTGGGCCGATACGCCGGCCGATGCCGTGGCGAACGCCGATGTCGTCTTTACCATGGTGGGCTATCCCTCCGAGGTCGAGGAGCTCTACCTGGCGGGCGACGGCCTGCTCGCCTGCACTAAGCCCGGCGCGGTCCTGATCGACCTCACCACGAGCTCGCCCGAGCTGGCGCGCGACATTGCCGAGGCCGCTCAGGTTTCCGGCCGCATGGCGTTTGACTGCCCCGTCACCGGCGGCGAGTCGGGTGCTATCGCCGGCACGCTTACGGCTATCGTGGGCGCCACCGAGAACGACATCGCGCCGGTCCGCGACATCCTTGCCACCTTCGCGGCCAACATCTGCTGCTTCGACGGCGCCGGCAAGGGCCAGGCTGCCAAGCTCGCCAACCAGGTGTCGCTGGGCGCCTGCATGGTCGGCATGGCAGACGCCATGGCATTTGCCGAGCTGAGCGGCCTTGACCTGGAGAAGACCCGTCAGATGATCCTGGGCGGCACCGGCAAGTCCGGCGCCATGGAGAGCCTGGCGCCCAAGGCGCTCGACGGCGACTACAAGCCCGGCTTTATGGTCGAGCACTTCATTAAGGACCTGCGCTTGGCGCTCGCCTATGCCGACGACCGCGAGCTTGCGCTGCCCGGCGCCGACGTGGCCTTTACGCTCTACGACATGCTCGATGCCATCGGTGGCGCCAAGCTGGGCACCCAGGCCGTCACGGTCCTCTATAAGGAGGAGGCCGACGCCATCGCCGCCGGTCTGGACTGGTCGCAGTATCGTCCCGAGGAGCATGGCGCTCACGAGGACGGCTGCGGTTGCGGCGAGCATGGCGACGACCACGAGTGCGGTTGTGGCCACCACCATGGCGAGGACCACGAGTGCTGCGGCGGCCACGGTCATGACGACGGCCACGAGTGCTGCTGCGGCCATCATCACGAGGAGTAGCGCCCATGAGCTGGACGTTCGTGGTGCTTGCACTGGTGCTCTTTCTCTTTGCGATCTACATCGGTTTTTTGTGCGGCCAGTGGGCGTGCGAAAAGCGCGTCATCACCAAGCGCGACTACTGGATTGCCAACTTTGCGGGAGCGGCGGCAGTCGTCCTGCTGACCTGGGTGTTCTCGCTGTTCCCGCTGGTGCAGTTTGCGCCGATCGGCTGGCTTGGCGGCTTTATCGCCGGCCTTAAGATGAGCTTTGGCGAGTCCGTCGGTCCGTGGCGCAAGCACGACGAGGTCTTTAACGTCAACAAGGCTCACCGCGCCGCCGCCGACGCGGGCGACGCCGAGGAGCGTCGCCGTGCGCGTCACAATGGCGCAGCCGACCGACAGCTCATCTCGGTCACCGATGACAGCAAGGGTGCTGGCAAGCACGCTAAGAAATAAGAAGAGGTAACTATGGCAGAAAACAAAGACGAACAGCTCACCGATGAGGAGCTGGCACAGCTTCAGCTGGCAGAGGAGAACGAGAACGCCGTCGACCGTCTGGTCAAGGAGCTCGGCTGCCCCACGCGCCGCATGCGCCAGTTTGCCGCCCGCGTGCTGCATCTGCTGGCCGAGCGTGACCCGCAGCGCGTCGTGCCCTGCGTGCCTGCGCTGATCGAGGCGCTCGACCGCCCCGAGGCGCAGACCCGCTGGGAGGCCCTCGATGCCCTGACGGCGCTCGCTACCACCTGCCCCGAGCAGCTGGGCGATGCCTTTGAGGGCGCCGAGACTGCACTGTTCGACGAGATCTCCTCCACGCTGCGCTATGCCGCCTTCCGCCTGCTGTGCGTGTGGGGTGCCACGAGCGTCGAGCGTTCGCGCGAGGCTTGGCCCATCCTGGACGAGGCCATCCAGTGCTACCACGGCGACCTCGAGTATCGCGACATGCTCGGTTGCCTGTACGAGTTTTGCCAGGGCGAGATCGACGCCGAGGTTGCCGAGAAGCTTGCGCTGCGCCTTAAGTTCGATGCCGAGAACGGCAAGGGCAGCTATCTCAAGGCCCGTTCGAGCGAGATTTACGAAATGCTTGTTAAACGTTTTGGCCTGGATCTCTCCAAAAAGAAGAAGCGTGCTAGCGTTAAAAAATCTGACGACGCCGAAGACGAGGAGTAACAGATTATGGCGCACGATGTAGTCCTGATTCCCGGTGACGGTATCGGTCCCGAGATTACGCAGGCCATGCGCCGCGTGGTCGAGGCCACCGGTGTCCAGATCAACTGGAACGTCCAGGAGGCCGGCGCCGGCGTCATGGACGAGTTTGGTACGCCGCTGCCCCAGCACGTGCTCGATGCGGTCGCCGAGACCAAGGTTGCCATCAAGGGCCCCATCACCACGCCGGTCGGCACGGGTTTCCGCAGCGTTAACGTGGCCCTGCGCAAGCACTTTGACCTGTACGCCTGCGTGCGCCCCTGCCTGTCGCAGCCGGGCGACGGCTCGCGTTTCCGCGACGTCGACCTGGTCATCGTGCGCGAGAACACCGAGGACCTCTACGCCGGGATCGAGTTCGATGAGGGCGCTGCCGAGGTCGAGGAGCTCTCGCAGCTTGTCGAGCGTTCGGGCCAAAAGACATTCGCCGGCGATTCCGCGATCTCGATCAAGCCCATCTCTATCGCCAAGAGCCGCCGTATTGTGGAGTACGCCTTTGAGTATGCCCGCCGCTGCGGCCGCAAAAAGGTGACGGCCGTGCACAAGGCCAATATCATGAAGGCGACCGACGGCCTGTTCCTGCGCGTTGCGCGCGAGGTGGCCGCCAACTATCCCGACATTGAGTTCAACGACAAGATCGTCGACGCCACCTGCATGGGCCTGGTCCAGAACCCCAACGACTTCGATGTCCTGGTGCTGCCAAACCTGTACGGCGACATCGTGAGCGACCTGTGCGCCGGCCTGGTGGGCGGTCTTGGCATGGCGCCCGGCTCCAACATCGGTGCCGACTGCGCCATTTTTGAGGCAACGCACGGTTCGGCACCCGATATCGCTGGCCAGGATATCGCCAACCCCACGGCCGAGATCCTCTCTGCTGCAATGATGCTCGACCACCTGGGCGAGAACGATGCCGCCAATCGCATCCGTGCGGCCGTATCTGCCACGCTCGACGAGGGCGAGCAGGTTACCGGTGACGTGCGTCGTGCCCAGACCGGCTCCGTTGAGGGCGCTGTGGGTACGCAGGCATTTGCCGATGCCGTTATCGCGCACCTGGCCTAAGGCATGCACACTGCAAACGCCCAAATAGTACTTAAGTGTTTGCGTATAACCTAAGAATCAATACGCCCGGCGCTCTGTCGGGCGTATTCTATTGGGGACTATGTTTCCTAACAAGGAGTAACCGATATGGGTCTGATTCAAAAGAAGGACGAGAAGGACGAGATCGACGGCATCCAGATCATCGAGCGCGGCGAAGGCCCCGACGGTGACGAGGACGAGAAGATCGACCTGGTCGCCGGTACGTCTGCCGAGCACATTGCTGCTGGCACGACGGCCGAGGAAGAGGACGCCCGTCTGGAGGCTCAGATCGCCGCAGATGCCGCTGACGAGAATCTGATGCCCGAGGCCCAGGATGAGGACGACGATATCCTGGGTTCCGACGGGGACGATCACGTATCCAAGCACAAGAAGACGATGATTGCCGCCTTTGTGGTTGCAGTCGTAATCGCTGCGGTGGTCGGCTTCTTTATTGGCAATGGCGGCTTTGGCGGCAAGGGCGTCGGTTCGTCGACCCTGACCGAGGACCAGCTCGATTCGACCGTGGCAAGCTATAGTTATAACGGCAAGAAGAGCGACATCACCGCGCGCGAGGCCATCGAGAGCCAGTACAGCCTCGATACCGTCAAGGATAGCAACGGCAACTACACCGCCCCCTCTGCCGACGTCATCCTGTCCTACGTGCGCAACAAGATTCTGCTCGATGCTGCCGAGGACGAGGGCATTACCATCTCTTCTAAGGAGATGAAGAAGTACGCCGAGGATTCTATCGGCACCTCGGACTACGACACCATGGCCAAGCAGTATGGCGTGTCCAAGGACCAGGCCAAGCGGATCGTCCGCCAGTCCGCGACGCTGCAGAAGCTCTACAAGAAGAAGGTGGGCGATGCTTCCGCGAGCATGCCGACCGCTCCGACTGAGCCTTCTGACGGCAACGAGGACACCGCGAGCAAGGATTACGCCGATTACATCATCAACCTTGCCGGTGACGAGTGGGATAGCTCGAAGGGCACCTGGAAGGACGAGAACAGCACCTACGCTAAGGCCTTCGCTAACGATGCCTTTACCGCCGAAAGTGCCACCTATAAGCAGGCCATGACCGCCTATTACACCGCCTACCAGCAGTATTCCTCGCAGGCCTCAAGCGCTAGCTCCAAGTGGACCGAGTATGCTAACGGCCTCTATGCCAAGGCCAACATCAGCATCTACGGCCTGTTTGCGTAAGATCTGTCTGCACTACTGCGCGCTAACCGATCTACCTGATTAAGCCCGCTAGAACGACAAAGTTCTAGCGGGCATTTTGTTACCGAAACCACTAGGATAGGACTTGCGCCCGTGCAAGTGCTTCATCGGGTATCCTCAATTCATCCTGGAAAACGGCCGTAAACGATTGCAAATAACCGGTGAACGGTCAAAAACTACCGTTCACCGATAATTTCTAAACTGGTTCTAACTGGTATTAAGTCAAAAAGACCAATTCACAAATCTTCACAATGACCTGCATTTTTTCTACACGCCATTTTTAGCCACCCTGCGTTGTTTAGACACGAAAAAAGTTCCGATCTTTCGTCAAATCATTTCGAAACGGTTTCAAAATCGCAGGTAGAAGTGTTAATGAGCGGTAAACGGTCGATTTTTCGCCGTGAACGGTGCAAAAACGTTTTACTGTATGAATCAACGAAAGCAACCTCTTCTGTGGTGATATAGTGACAACAACACGTCACGTGGTTACTACCAGTTGAGAAACCACTGGTCTTCAAAGAACGCTTTCCAAGAAGCTTTAAGGGCACCCGCCCGCTGGCTTCCGAAAACTATCGGACTCAGATCGTACACACCTTCGGAAGGGAAATTTGAATGGTTGGCTTTATTCTTACCGGTCATGGACAGTTCGCACCCGGCATCGCAAGCGCTATCGCTATGGTCGCTGGTGATCAGCCCGCTTTTACCGTCGTTCCTTTTGAGGGCGACCAGGCTGCTTCCTACGGTGAGGATCTCCGCGCCGCTATTACCGCCATGCGCGAGGAGTGCGATGGCGTGCTCGTCTTTACCGACCTGCTTGGTGGTACCCCGTTCAACCAGGCAATGATGATTGCCCAGGATGTCGACAACGTCGAGATTCTGACTGGAACTAACCTTCCCATGGTTATTGAGCTTCTGTTCCTCCGCGGCAACGCCACGCTCGCCGAGCTTGGCGAGCAGGCCGTGACCGTTGGCCAGACGGGCATCACCGCCCAGACGGTCGCTTCCGTCGCTGGTGCCGAGGAAGAGGATATCTTCGGCGACGAGGACGGCATCTAATGGCCGATTTCGGAGCCAACGTCCTGAGCTCTTCGGTCGCTCTTTTGGGCCTGCTTGTCATCATGGGCTTGATTTACACCATCTGGTCGCAAATCAACATGAAGAAGAAGCAGAAGTACTTCAAGGAGCTGCACACCGAGCTCAAGCCGGGTCAGGAGGTTCTTTTCGCCGGCGGTATCTACGGAACCGTCAAAGGCATCGAAGGCGAAAAGGTCCAGATCAAAGTCCGATCCGGAGCCGTCGTAGATGTTTCGCGTTACGCGATTCAGGAGATCAAGTAACTGTCGTCAGCAAATAACGAAAGGAAGCTGATCAACATGGCAGAACCCAACATTCTTCTTACCCGCATCGATAACCGACTGGTCCATGGTCAGGTCGCTACCCAGTGGAACTCCACCCTGGGCTCCAACCTCATCCTCGTCGCCAACGACGACGTGTCGACCAACACCATGCGTCAGAACCTCATGAAGATGGCCGCTCCCACCGGCGTCGCTACGCGTTTCTTCTCCCTGCAGAAGACCATCGACGTCATCGGCAAGGCGAGCCCGCGCCAGAAGATCTTCATCGTGGCCGAAACACCGGAAGACGTGCTTACGCTCGTCAAGGGCGGTGTGCCTATAAAGAAGGTAAACATCGGCAACATGCACATGTCGGAAGGAAAGCGCCAAGTCGCCACCTCCGTCGCAGTTAACGACGAGGATGTCGCTGCGTTTAAAGAGCTGCAGGAATTGGGGGTGGAGTTGGAGATCAGGCGCGTTCCGAGCACGCCTGTTGAGGACACGAGCAAGCTCTTCTCGTAATCCTCGTGATCCACGTTGTCAGGAGTGAAACCCTGACATTCTGTACGTGAAATCCAAAGTGCGTACATACATTTTGAAAGGAGGAGCAAGATGGAATACACGATCTTCCAGGTCGCTCTGGTCTTCATCGTCACGTTCGTCGCGGCAATCGACCAGTTTAACTTCCTCGAGTCTCTCTATCAGCCCATCGTCACCGGCGCCGTCATCGGTCTTATCCTTGGCGACCTCAACACCGGTCTTCTCGTGGGTGGTACTTATCAGCTCATGACGATCGGCAACATGCCGATCGGAGGTGCTCAGCCGCCTAACGCTGTTATCGGCGGCATCATGGCAGCCATTCTCGCTATCGCTACGGGCCTTGAGCCCAACGCGGCAGTCGGTCTTGCCATTCCGTTCGCTCTGCTTGGTCAGCTCGGCGTTACCCTGGTCTTCACGCTTATGTCGCCGCTCATGTCCTCCGCGGACAACATGGCTCACAACGCTGACACCAAGGGTATCGAGCGTCTGAACTACTTCGCCATGGCTCTGCTCGGCCTGATCTTCGCTGTCGTCGTCACCCTGTTCTTCATCGCTGGCGCTACCATCGGTCAGACCATCGCTTCCGCCATCCCGACTTGGCTGCAGACCGGTCTCTCCGCTGCAGGCGGCATGATGCGCTTCGTCGGCTTCGCCGTCCTGCTCAAGGTTATGATGAACCGCGATATGTGGGGCTTCTTCCTCATGGGCTTTGGCCTCGCACTCATCACCGTTGCCAACGATTCTCTGGCAACCCCTGCCCTGCTCATCCTCGCTCTCATCGGCTTCGGCATCGCTTTCTGGGACTTCCAGCAGCAGACCGAGCTGAAGGGTGCAGCTGTTTCTGACGGAGGTGACTTCGAAGATGGCATCTAATGAGTATGTGATCCCGGAGCACTACGAGGATCTCACTCCTGCTCCGCAGCTCGACCAGAAGACCCTCAACAAGATGGCTTGGCGCTCCTGCTTCCTGCAGGCATCGTTCAACTACGAGCGCATGCAGGCCGCTGGCTGGCTCTACTCCATCATCCCCGGTCTGGAGAAGATCCACACCAACAAGAACGACCTCGCGGCTTCCATGAGCCACAACCTGGAGTTCTTCAACACCCACCCGTTCCTCGTCACCTTTGTTATGGGTATCGTGCTTTCGCTCGAGCAGAACAAGGTTGACATCCCCACGATCCGCGCCGTCCGCGTCGCCGCAATGGGCCCGCTCGGTGGTATCGGTGACGCCCTGTTCTGGCTGACGCTCGTGCCTATCACGGCCGGCATCACCTCCAACATGGCCATCAACGGCAACGCCGCTGCGCCGATCATCTTCCTGGTGATCTTCAACGTCGTCCAGTTCGCTCTGCGCTTCTGGCTCATGAACTGGTCCTACAAGCTTGGCACCAGCGCTATTGACGCTCTGACTGCCAACATGCAGGCCTTCACGCGTGCCGCTTCCATCATGGGCGTCTTCGTCGTCGGTTGCCTGGTCGTCACCATGGGTGGCACCCAGATCAACCTCCAGATCCCCAACGGCACCACCCGTGGCCTCTCCGCCAATACCGTGATCGTCTCCGAGAAGGAGGCCGAGAACTTCACCGGTATGGAGGGCATCGATACCGAGACCGCTGAGGCCGGTACCATCGCCATGACCGATGAGGACGGCAACGCCCTCACCGCTTCCGATGCCGACGGCAACGCTGTCGAGTGCGGCGTCACCGATCTGGGCAACGGCATGGAGTCCGTTACCTACGGCACCGTCACCGAGGATCCGGTCAACTTCTCCGTTGCCGACACCCTCAACACCATCGTCCCGAAGCTCGTCCCGCTTATGCTTACGCTGCTGCTTTACTACATGTTCGCTAAGCACAGCTGGACCCCGACCAAGGGCATTCTGCTGCTCTTCGTCCTGGGCATCCTGGGCGCTGGCCCGCTTGGTCTCTGGCCGAGCATCTGGTAAGGCTCTAGCTTGAGGGGTGTGTCCCTACGCGGCTCACACCCCGACCCCTTAAGCCATGTGTATGTTAAAAGCCGCGTGCTCGAAAGAGCGCGCGGCTTTTGTTTTCTTGATGATTCGGGTGTTGCGGACTGATAATGCTTAACACCCTAGGTAGTTAGCCGAATTCGAGCAAAAGGGAGGATAGGATGGCGATCGGAGTGCGCAAACAGCCCCTATACGATCAGCTGGTCGATATTCTGACCGAAAAGATTGACCATGAATATCATGCCGGTGACATGATTCCTTCCGAGCGCGAATTATCGGAGCGCTATGGTCTCTCGCGCACCACAGTGCGCCTGGCCCTGCAGGAGTTGGAACGCTTGGGGCTGGTGGTTCGGCAGCACGGTCGCGGCACCTTTGTGACTGACCGTTCGGCAAAGGTAACCAATCTTACGCAGTCCTACAGCTTTACCGAGCAGATGCGTGCGATGGGTCGCGAACCAGAGACCACGATTCTCGATTTTTGCGAGATGGAGGCCGATAAGAATCTGGCCGAGCATATGGGGTGCCGCATCGGCGACCGTATCTTTAAGCTCAAGCGCCTTCGTTCCGCCGACAACATGCCCATGATGGTCGAGCGCAGCTATCTGCCGGTGCGTAAGTTCTTGTCGCTCAAGCGTCCGCTCTTGGAGCGTAAACCGCTCTACGATGTGATTGAGCAAGATTTCCAACAAAAGATACGCGTGGCCGAAGAGGAGTTCTATGCGAGCATAGCCCGTCCCACCGACGCTCACCTTTTGGGAATCGTCGAGGGCTCGCCAGTGCTCGATTTGGTCAGGACTACGTATAACGAGTCAAACGAGGTTGTGGAGTATACGCTCTCGGTTGCTCGTGCCGACCAGTTTAAGTACAAGGTTTATCACCAGCGCAACGATTAATGATGCACTTGTTTCGTTGTGTTGATTCTTTGCAGTCAACTGGTTACTACCAGATAACCAACTGAAGTGTATAATTGCACGTCAGAGGATTACTTCTAGAGAGAGGTATTAGAAATGTTCGAGAAGAGTGTCGAGGAGCTCACTGAGCTCGGCGCCCAGATCACCACGGCCGAGATTGCCCAGCAGCCCGAGCTTTGGCGTGATACGCTCAACATCTACCGCGAGAACAAAGAGGCCATCGAGGCCTTTCTGGCTGAGGCTCGCGCTATGGGCGAGGGCCGTCTGTCCGTTGTCTTCACCGGTGCCGGTACGTCCGACTATGTTGGCGATACCTGCGCCCCGTACCTGCGTCACGCTGGCAACACTGATCTCTACGACTTTAAGCCCATCGCCACGACCGATATCGTGAGCGCCCCGCGCGACTTCCTGCGCGCCGAGGATCCCACGCTCGTGGTTTCCTTTGCCCGCTCTGGCAACAGCCCCGAGAGCCTTGCCGCCGTCGCCGTTGCCAAGGAGCTCGTCCACAACGTCAAGTTCCTCAACATCACCTGCGCTCCCGAGGGCAAGCTCGCTGTCGAGTCCGCTGATGACCCCAATGCGCTGACGCTGCTCATCCCGCGCGCCAACGACAAGGGCTTCGCCATGACCGGTTCTTACACCTGTATGACCCTGCTCTCTACCCTCATCTTTGACGAGGCTTCCGACGAGCAGAAGGCCGAGTGGGTCGAGACCATCGCCAAGATGGGCGAGGAGGTCATCGCTCGTGAGCCCGAGGTCGCCGATTACCTGGCTGGCGACTTCAACCGCGTGACCTACTTGGGTTCCGGCTCCTTCGGTGGCCTTGCCCAGGAGAGCCAGCTCAAGATCCTCGAGCTCGCTCACGGTCTGGTCGCTACTTCCTACGACACCTCTATGGGTTATCGTCACGGACCCAAGTCCTTCGTCGACGACAAGACCCTCGTGTTCGTGTTCGTCAACAACGATGCCTACACCCGTCAGTACGATATCGACATCCTCAACGAGATCGGTGGCGACAAGATCGCTCAGCACACCGTTGCCGTTCAGCAGGATGGCGCTACCGTCTACGAGGGCGAGTCCTTCACCTTTAAGGGCTATGAGGCACTCCCCGAGGGCTACCTTGCCCTGCCGTTCGTGATGTTTGCCCAGGCCATCAGCCTGCTCAACTCCGTGCGCGTGGGCAACACGCCCGATACGCCGAGCCCCACCGGCACGGTCAACCGCGTGGTTAAGGGCGTGACGATTCACCCCTTCACCGCTTAATCGCGTCCCCCCTGTAAGGGCGCCCGTCCGCTCATAACGGCGGGCGGGCGCTTTTTGTTTTCACTTGGACCGGGTATAAGCATCACCACAGTCAACTGCTTTAGAAGCAAGGAGTGCATATGAGCACGTACGCAATTAAGGCTGACAAGTTCTTCTTGCCGGCAGGTCCGCAGCTGGGCGGCTATCTTATGGTCGAGGATGGCGTCTTTGGCGCCTGGCAGGCCGACGAGCCCTCTTGCGAGATTAAGGATTACACGGGATCGTGGATCGCACCGGGTATGGTCGACACCCACATCCATGGCTTCTATAACCACTCGACTACCGATAACGATCCCGAGGGCATCGATATCAGCTCGACCGAGCTCGCCCGTCGCGGCACCACCAGCTGGCTGCCCACGACGTTCACCGATGGCGTCGAGCAGATTAAGGACGCCTGCGCCGCCATCGCCCAGGCGGACGAGGGTCGCGGCCCCGACTTCTGCGGTGCTCGCATTCAGGGCATCTACCTGGAAGGCCCTTTCTTTACCATGAAGCACGTGGGCGCGCAGAACCCCGCTTATCTGATCGACCCCTCCGAGGAGGTCTTCGATCAGTGGCAGGAGGCTGCGGGCGGTCGCATCGTTAAGAGCGCCATGGCGGCCGAGCGCGACGGTGCCGCTGCTTATGCGGCTGCTCTGAACGCCAAGGGTGTGGTGACCAGCATCGGTCACTCCGACGCCACCTACGATGAGTGCATCGCTGCCATCAACGCCGGTGCCAGCTGCTTTACGCATACCTATAACGGCCAGCGCGGGCTGCATCACCGTGAGCCCGGTGTCGTGGGTGCTGCTATGTCCACGTCCGAGACTTACGCCGAGATCATCTGTGACGGCAAGCACGTAAACCCTGCCGCCATCAAGGCGCTGCTGCAGGCCAAGGGCTGGCAGCACACGGTACTCATCACCGACTGCCTGGGCTGCGGCGGCATGCCCGAGGGCAGCTACACCAGCGGCGGCATGGACGTCATCATGAAGGACAACCTGTGCTGGCTCGCCGATGGCAAGAGCATTGCCGGTTCGGTGCTCACGCTTGCCCAGGGCGTCAAGAACATCGTCGACTGGGGCATCGCCAGCGCCGATATCGCCATTCGCATGGCAACCGAGGTGCCGGCACGCTCCGCGCACATCGAGGATAAGTGCGGCAGCATCATGCCGGGTCGCGACGCCGACTTTGTCGTGTTCGACCATGAGCTCACCCTCGTCGAGACGTATGTTGGCGGCCAGAGCGTCGGCAACGCCTTTACCGAGTAACGAAAGAAAAAGACGGCGGGCCCGAATCTGCTCGGACCCGCCGTATGGGTTAAACGCTCAAAAGCACCTTTACAGTTACAGCTTGTTAGCGATCTTCTTTGCCGTGCGCTTAACGCCGGCCACCAGGCCTCCTGCAGGATGCTCCTTTTCGTAGGCTAGACGCTTCTCGCGCTTGGCGTACTCTTCGACGATGATGTCTCCATACTCGTCTTCGATCTTGTCGAAGAAGTCGACGGCACCCTTAATTTCCTCAGCGGTCGGGTGCCCCTTTTGGACCCCGCCGGTGAGTTTGAACGGCCCCCACGTATCAAAGCCGGGGCAGCCGTAGACACCCATAAAGATGGCCTGCCTCATGCGGCAGATGCCATCGATATCCTTGCCGTACCACTTGTTTTTGCCACCGTAGGTCATAAGGCCAAACACCTTGTCCTGCGGCTGCAGCACGTTAGTGAGCACGCGTGCCATGTCCTTGTCGATCTCGGAGTAATAGATGCCCGTGGCGACACCAATCAGATGGTATTCGTGCAGGTTGGGATACTCGTTTTTGCCGAGCGTTTTCACGTCGAGGGTATCGATTTCGGGGTGCGCCTCGACGATGGCGTCCACGAGCTTTTTCGTATTGCCGTGGTGGCGTGAGGCATAAAGAATGATGGTTCGCATAAGAAGGCCTTTCAGCTGTAATTGCATCAATGTCTGTATGGTACCCCGTTACATGACCGGGATACCGGACGCATCGATGAGCGTGCGGGTTTGTTCTATGGTTAGGATTGAAACGGGCGCTTGCGTGAAATAAAGCAGTTGTTCGAAAGGATGGGTAATGGAATACGCTCTTTCCAACGATTCGATTTCTATTAAGGTTTCCACTGCCGGCGGCTCGTTTACCTCGATTGAGGCCGACGGTCGCGAGTATTTGTGGCAGGGCGACCCCGCAGTATGGTCCGGTCAGGCGCCGGTCTGCTTCCCGATTTGCGGAGGTCTGCGCGACGGCAGCGCCATGACGTTCGCTGGGCATCATGTGAAGCTCGCCCGCCACGGGTTTGCGCGTAAGCAGGAGTGGAAACTGCTGAGCCAAAGCACGAACGAGCTGGCTGTGTGTCTGGCATCCGAGGATAACGCTGCATTGCTGAGCGATTATCCGTATCCGTTTAAGCTCGTCGCCCGCTATACGCTCGAGGACGCTGCCGTGCGCGTCTCCTATGAGGTGACCAACGAGGGCACCGAGGACATGCCGTTCTTTATCGGTGGACACCCCGGCTTTAGGTGCCCGCTCGACGAGGGCGAGGCCTATACGGACTACGAGCTACGCTTCGAGAAGGACGAGGCGGCGGAGCTTTGCACTGCCGTCCCCTCGACTGGCTTGATTGACGTGACCAACCGCTCCAAGAACCCCATGGTGGGAAAGACGCTGCCCCTGTCGCACGAGCTCTTCGATTTTGCGGAGACCATCTTTGACGTGCTCGAGAGCCGCCAGGTCACGCTTTCCAAAAAGGGCGAGGACAAGGGCGTTCGCCTGAGCTTTGAGGGCTTCCCATATCTCATTGTGTGGAGCAAGCCCGAGGGTGATTTTGTGGCAGTTGAGCCTTGGGGCGGCCTTTCGACCTGCTCCGATGAGGATGACGTGCTTGAGCATAAGCGCGGCTGCCTTGTCGCCAAGCCCAAGGAGACCGTCGTTCGCTCGTTCACGATTGAGATTCTGTAATTCCGTTTTGTCGACTCGTATCGCGAGGCACAAGGAGCCTGCGAGATAAGGAGCTAAAAATGATCCTCACCGTTACGATGAACCCGTCCGTCGATACACGCTATCAGCTCGATGAGCTCATTATCGACGACGTTAACCGTGTGACGCCCGAAAAGACCGCCGGCGGCAAGGGTCTCAACGTGGCCCGTGTACTGGGTCAGCTGGGCGACGACGTTGTGGCAACCGGTCTACTCGGCGGCCACATGGGCGCCTACATGGCCGAGCTCATGGATGCCAACGGCATTAAGAATGATTTTGTACCCATCAAGGGCGAGACTCGCATTTGCCTTAACATCCTCCACGCCGGCAACCAGACCGAGCTACTCGAGAGCGGCCCGACGATTGCCCCCGAGGAGCTCGATGCCTTTACCGCCAAGTTCGCCGAGCTTGCGAGCAAGGCCGCTGTCGTTACCATCTCGGGTTCGCTGCCCCGTGGTGTCGAGGCGGGCTACTACGCCAAGATCACGGGTATTGCCGAGAACGCCGGCGCCAAGGTGCTGCTCGATACCTCGGGTGCTTCGCTCGAGGCCGCCCTTAAGTCCGAAATTAAGCCCGAGCTGGTCAAGCCTAACCTGACCGAGATTAACGGCCTTCTGGGCACGAGCTTTACCACCGACGATGTGGACGAGCTCCGCGCCGCGCTCGCCTCTGATGCCCGCTTCTCCGATATCCCCTGGGTCGTCGTGTCCATGGGCGCTGCCGGCTCCGTGGGCTTCCATAATGGCCGTGCATTCCGCGCCAAGACCCCCGATATCCCCGCCGTTAACGCTACGGGCTCTGGCGATTCGACCATTGCCGGCTTCGCGCATGCGATTGCTGCTGGCGCGGATGACGAGACGGTGCTGCGTACCGCCAACACCTGCGGCAAGCTCAATGCCATGGATCCCATGACCGGCCATCTGGTCATGGACCGTTGGGACGAGGTCTACAACGGCGTTGTCGTGACCGAGCTGTAAAAGCCTGGGCGTCGGCCCCGGCATTGCTTGCTAGCCCATGTCGACGACAAGTGCGGTAGCATTATGCTGGGGCGCGACGCCGAGTTTGTCGTGTTCAATCCCGACCTTACCCTGGTCGAGGCGTATGTGGGTGGCAACAGCATCGGTAACGCGTTTGCCGATTAGCCGCCAAAGAAGCGATCCGAGAGGGGATTTAGATGATTTACGGTGCATTGGGCGATATCGAGGAGTACCGCGGAATGCTCAAGGGCCTCGACGTGCTGATCGACTGGCTCGAGGAGAACGACCCGGCACAGCTCGAGGTCGGCAGCCATCCGATTTTGGGTGAGAAGGTCTTTGCGAACGTCATGTCTCCCACGACGCGTCCCGAGGCCGAGGCTCACTATGAGACGCATCAGCGCTATCACGACCTGCAGATCGACGTCGAGGGTCGCGAGGCCTTTAAGGTCGCCACGGGCAGCCTGACGCTGGTTCAGGAGTTTGACGAGAAGGACGACTACGATCTGGTCGATTCCGACGCTTCGATCGCCGGCGATCTTGCCGACGATAAGTTTGCACTGTTCGTTGCCGGCGAGCCTCACATGCCCACGCTCGAGTTCCCGGGCGATGGCGCACAGCCGGTCAAGAAGATTTGCTTTAAGCTGCTTGCAGATGCTTACTGGGAGGAGTAGCGAACTGCTCGGCTGAGCTGCTCGTCTGATGGCGTGATCCCCTTAGGGAAAACACGCCAGGACCCCGCCAAGCGTTTTTTCCCTAGGGAAATCACGTTTGGCGGGGTTTTCGGTTTTTTGAATAGGGAAGCCTCATTTATTTGCGAAGAACATCGGCTAGCCGCAGGATTGAAATCATCGACCGATAAGTGAGTTCCACTTTTTCGCCCGCAAGCAGTCGTTTCGAGCCAATCTCATCTAGCCCCACAAGCCGAGAAAACAGCGGGCCGCTCATCGTTCCCTCGTCAATTGATTCCCTTATGGTCTTCAAAACGTCCGTATCATGAAGCGATGCCGAGCTGTAGGGGGCAACACGAGCGGAACTCTCAATTAACGACGAGACAAAAGGATGGAGATGCTTTGGACATAGTCCATCAAACACCACATCCCCATTGTCGTTCGAGCCGACCAGGCGCCAAGTATAATGATCGACCCAGTCATCTCCGTCATATATGGCGTCCATGAGCAACTTCCCGTCTAGAGAGAGAAACCTATTTGGACATCGGGGCGCAAGACCGCAATCCATATCGGGCCTGCAGCAGCTCCAACCCAACGCACCACATAGGTTCCCTTTCGTACATGTGTATCAATCTGCCCCGAAATGCCGGTGAATGCAATTCCAGACCCGTTTGTCGGATAGCAATCGACGTATTTTTGTTTTCCGCTCACAACCTTGTATAGATATATCGTTCCAGCAAAAGAGAAGGGATCGTTCGCAATTTTGTCCGGAAGAACTTGCCACCTCAAAATCCCGCTACCAATATGGTCAAGCTTGACCGTTCCGCCGTCCCCCTCAAAAGTGGCAAGGGGATTTACCCCAGACTGAGAGTCGGCATCGCCCTCCTTAGCAGTTATCAGCAGGCTGCCCGTATAAGACTGCTGAGGCTCACCTTCAGGACAGGCAGCCTCGGCCCAAGAAGGGCCACTCAGGCAGAACAGTCCGAGCAGCATCATTACCAACAAAAGAAAACCCTTAGTTCTTTTCATCTATATCGCCAATATCTCTCGACATTTGTATATTGTGACTATTTTAGATCTATATGGCCAATTTGAGCCCTCACCATGGCAATTGTTGCAGCTGGGTTTCTTTTCATTAAGATTTCACTTTGGTAAATCCCCGCCCCTAAGCATTAAACCCGAAGTCCACCGAGTGGGCCGCCGTTGACGTGGCGATGTTTGGATTGGCGCGCACGCACTCAAAATCGGCAACAAAAAAGCCGCCCGAAGGCGGCTATCTTGTGTAATGGAGCCAGCGACCGGGCTCGAACCGGTGACCCCCGCTTTACGAGAGCGGTGCTCTACCAACTGAGCTACGCTGGCGGCCATATGATGACGCAACTGAGGCGTCAACGGCTGTCTATGATACGGGACATCACACATCCGCGCAAGTGTTCTGACGGCTTTTCTCACTTTAAATGCACTAATATTAGAGGCGTGATGTCTGCAGTGCCCATTTGTTACTTGACCTGCTGTTGAGTTGGTGGTCGACGTCCCGCTCGTATGGGTCTCAAACAGAATGGGGCAGCCATGGCTCAACCCAAGATTCTTCTTACGCGTATCGATGACCGTTTCATTTACGGGCAAGACGTTGAGCTGTGGAACGAAGCCGTGGGTTCCAACCTTGTCCTAATCGTCAACGATGAGATCGCGGCGGATTCGCGCCAATGGGCACCAATGAGGGTGGCGGTGCCAGAAGGCGTTTGGACGCGGTTTTTCTCGGTGCAAAGGACTATCGACATCATTCATACCGCAACGCCGCGTCAATGGATCTTGATCATAGTGGCCTCACCCGCCGATGCGCTCGCGCTGGTTAAGGGTGGTGTGCCAATAACCAAGATCAGCATTGGCCATATGCAGGCAGGGGAGGGCAAGCGCTCTGCAACGCCTACCATTGCCGTAGACGATACGGACATCGCCGCCTTCAAAGAGTTGCAAAAGCTCGGCATAGAGCTAGAAATCCGCTATCTCCCCAGTTCCGCCCCCGACCCCATTGGCAATCTGTTCAACTGATCCCTTGGGGACGGAGGAAAACGGATCATTTTGCCCTTGCGAGGGACGCGTGCGATGCCGCCTGTCAAAAACTATGCCCATTTACTACGTTTGATTGGCTATCGTCGAGCATGTCGAATTTGAGATAAACAAAACCGCAGGTATACTGCTCACAAATGTAACAAAAACCGGTGCATGGTCGAGCATCCCGGGCTAAACGTAGTAAATGGGCATAGTTTTGATATGTCACTCATACAGTCACAGAAAAAACGAGCCTAAAAGATGAAAAAGCGCCCGCTGGCGGTGGTGCCGGCGGGCGCTGCTGTGCGATATGTCGCGTTGCGGGCTTAGTGCCTCATAAAGTGGTATTCGATCACATTGCTGTAGGGATGGCCCGGGCCCACAATGCCCTGCGGGAACAGGGGCTGGTGCGGCGTGTCGGGGTACATCTCGGCCTCGAGGGCAAAGCCGGCGCCCCAGCCATAGTTGGCATCGTCCTTGGCGTGCTCGTCGCCCAGCCAGTTGCCGGTGTAGAGCTGCACGCCCGGGGCAGTGGTGTAGTAGTCCATCTCACGACCGGTCCACATCTCCTCGACGTGCATCGCGCGGCGCAGGTTGCGGCCGTACTGATAGCCATCGATGCACAGGCAGTGATCGTAGCCACGGGCCTGCTTGATCTGCGGGTCGTCGGCCTCCATGCCGGGTGCGACGGGGCGAAGCTCGCGAAAGTCAAACGGTGTTCCCTCGACCGGAGCAATCTCGCCGGTGGGGATGTTCTGCTCGTTAATGGGCAGGTAGTGGGCGGCGTTGGCGACAAAGAAATGTTCGCAGTCCATGTCGGCGTTATGGCCTGCAAGGTTAAAGTACGTGTGGTTGGTCATGGACACGTAGGTGGCGCGGTCGCTCTCGCAGCCATAATCGATGCGGAAGACGCCGGTGCGCGTAACGGTAAACACGGCCGTAAAGGTTCGGTTGCCGGGCAGGCCCAGCTCGCCATCCTTAAGCGAGGTGGTCATGCGCACGGCGTTATGGACCTCGTCGAGCTCAACATCCCACACACGTTTGTGCAGGCCGTGCTCAAGGTCGCTGTGCAGGTTGTTGGCGCCCTCGTTGGCGGGCATATGCCAGTCCGTGCCGTCGATGGCGATCGTGGCGCCAGCGGTGCGGTTTGCCACGGGGCCGATGGTCGCACCAAAGCAGGCGGGGTTGTCAAAGTAATCCTCGAGCTTATCAAAGCCCAGCACCACATCGCGTACGTTGCCGGGAATGTCGGGCACATCGATGCCCAGCACGGTGGCGCCATAGTCCATAATGCGAACGCAGATCTCGGGCCCGTTGAGGGTGTAGCGATGAACGGGGGTACCGCACGGCGCGGTGCCGAAAAGCTCGGAAGTGATCATTTGGTTCCTAACATCGAGGTATTCCGACAAACTGTAGCGCGAACAGGCGAGATTATCACTACACCCCACTAAAGCTGGGGGTATTTTTCTCAAAAAAGTGATGATTGGAGCTGTGCGGGCGTTCATTTTTGACGCGTACGAGTCTGATACAATTTGTTCGTTACTGTTTGAATGATATGCGCGCAAAGAACGGCGAGGATTCATCGTGATTAAGGCAGAGCGACAGGATAAGGTTCGTCAGCTGCTCGAGGAGCAGGGCACGGTCTCGGTCAAAGAGATTTCGGATGCGTTGGGCGTTTCGGACATGACGATTCGCCGCGACCTCGAAGAACTTGCGAGCCTAGGCGAGATTGAGCGCGTGCACGGCGGAGCCCGCAGTGCACAGGGCCGTCCGCACGCTATGTTGCGCCATGAGTATTCGCACAGCGAAAAGCGCACTAAGCATGCCGAGGAAAAGCTGCAGATTGCGCGCCGTGCTGTGGAGCTTATCGAGGAGGGCTCGACCATCTTTTTGGGCACGGGCACCACGGTTGAGCAGATGGCCTCGATGCTGCCGACGTTTCGCCTGCGCATTGTGACCAATTCGCTTTCGGTGTTTAACCTGCTCGAGGCGCGCGAAGACTGCGAGCTGTGCCTCGTGGGCGGTATGTACCGTCGCCGCACCGCCGCTTTTGTGGGACCAACGGCCGAGGATACCCTGCGCGCGCTGGGCATCGATGCGGCGTTTATCGGCGCCAACGGTATCTTGGACGGTGACGTATCCACGTCCAACATGGACGAGGGCCGTATCCAGCAGCTCGCCTTTAGCAAGGCGGACTCGCGCTATCTGATCGCCGACTCCAGCAAGATCGGCAAACGTGACTTCTACACCTTCTGCCGCCTGGACAGCTTGGACGCCGTGGTGTGCGAGCCGGATATTGCCGACGAGAACCGCGCCGCCATCGAGGAGCACACGCAGGTCATCTGCTAGCGAGCGTTGCCGGAGATATTGTTTGTTGTGACCTTTGCAATGGTCGGTATTTTTGTAACTATAAGCTCATTTAAAGCTCGGTATTTTTGTATTATTAGATATATCTGAAGGTCGGTATTTTTGTAAACTAGCACGTAAATTATGCTGAGGTGAGATTATGTTTAAACGGAAGGCATATGATCGTCTGCAGGAGTGGAAAGAACGCTCGCAAGGGCGCACTGCGGTGCTTATTGAGGGTGCAAGACGCGTTGGCAAAACGACGCTCGTCAAGTGCTTCGCGCAAAATGAATACAAGGATTATCTGTACATTGACTTTTCGGCTGCTAGCAAAGCCACGCTCGATATATTTCTGAACCATCGTGAAGATGTCGATCTTTTTTTACGCATGCTTCAGCTGCAGTATGGTAAGGCCCTCGAACCGAGAGAGTCGCTGGTCATTTTTGATGAAGTGCAGCGGTTTCCCATCGCGCGCGAATACATAAAGCATCTTGTAGAAGACGGCAGATTTGATTACATCGAGACAGGCTCTCTTGTCTCCATCAAAAAGAATGTCGATAGCATTGTCATACCGTCAGAGGAAGAAAGAATCCCTCTCGAGCCCCTCGATTTTGAGGAGTATCTTTGGGCGACCGGAAAAGATCTTTATGCAGAAGAGATCCGTAAAGCGCGCGAATCTCGGACCGCGCTTCCGGACGGCGTTCATGCGACGTGCATGAGATTATTTGATGAGTATATGCTTGTCGGTGGTATGCCTCAGTCGGTCGACTCCTTTGTGGCAGAGAATGATTTTAGAGGATGCGACAGGGTTAAACGGCAGATTATCGCACTGTACAGGGAGGACATTGCCAAGTTTGGAGGTTCGGACGCTAGACGTGCGCGGGCGGTTTATGACGATATTCCGGGTCAATTATCTGCGGCAAATAAACGGTTCAAATTTGACAGCGTGGAGAAGGGGTCCCGTTTTGAGACATATGAGTCGGCGTTAATCTGGCTTGAGGATGCGCGACTGATTAACCGTTGCTATTTATGCAGTGATCCGAGCGTGGGTTACCGCCTGCACGAGGACGCGTCTTCGCTTAAATGCTATATGGCGGACACGGGATTGCTCGTGAGCTTGGCGTTTGATGATGGTCCGGACCTTATGGATGTTCATAGAGACATTCAATTTGGAAGAATTTCAATTAATAAAGGAATGCTAATCGAGAACATCGTGGCGCAGCAGCTTAAGAGTCTGGGGCATTCGCTTTTTTATTACAGCTGGCAGGAGCCTTCCAAAACAGAGGGGAGTCGGCCCAGAACGCGTGAAATTGATTTTCTTGTTTCGCGCGGCTTTGAAGACGCGGCTGGAAAACCGCGGGTCACTCCTGTTGAAGTTAAATCTTCCAAATCGTATTCAACAATCTCGCTTGACGATTTCGGCAGACGATTCGAACGACGAGTCGGAGAAGAGATAGTTCTTCACCCAAAACAGCTCAGGGCTGAAGGGCATAGGATATATCTACCTCTGTATATGACGATCTTTATCTAATCGGTGGAATGCGGCCAAAAAGGGGGCATGCGGCTGAGATTGTCAGCCCGGTCTTTTTTATTTGTCTCGATCTGTAACAGCTAGGGGCGAAAACACAAGCTAGTTGTTACAGATTTAGATTGAAGGGATTGGCTCGCACGTTTATCTAAATCTGTAACAACTAGACGTCCAAAACCGGGTTAAGTGTTACAGATTTAGATATTTCGGCCCGGCCTCCACGTTTGTCTCAATCTGTAACAGGTGGGACCGAAAAACTCGGCTAGATGTTACAGATTGAGACAAACGGACCTCGACCCGCTCAAAAACAAAAAAGACCGGGGGCGGCGCGCCGTGTGACGTGCCGCCCCCGGCTGAGAAATGGGGACAAGTTATGTGAGCGGGGCATCTCGCTAGTCGCAAGTCGCTAGTCCAGACGACGGGTCTGCGCCACGTGCTTGTACCAGTAGGCGCTTGCCTTGGGCGTGCGCTTTTGGGTCTCAAAGTCCACGTAGAAGAAGCCGTAGCGCTTGTTGTAGCCGTTGGTCCAGGAGAACTGATCCTGCAGGCTCCACAGGAAGTAGCCGCCCACGTTGACGCCCACCTCCATGGCCTTGAGCAGCCAGCGCAAGTGCTGCTCGATGTAGTCGATGCGCGGCTGGTCGTCCACAAAACCGTCCTTGTAGGGGTCCTTGTAGCCCATGCCGTTCTCGGTGATGAAGATCTGCTTGTAGTTGGGGTAGCGCTGCTTAATGTAGACGAGCAGATCGAACAGGCCCTCGGGATAGATGATCCAGTCCCAGTCGGTGGTGGGGATGCCGGGCTTGTTCACATGCTCGCCAATACCCTTAACGCGCCAGCGGCCGGTGCCCTTCTCGCCCGTACCGTTGTGGTGCAGGTCGTTCTCGCCATCGTAAGCCTTGAGGAAGCGGCACTGGTAGTTGTTAACGCCCAAGTAGTCGTTGTAGAGCGCTGCTTCGCGCATAATCTCGAGGTCCTCGTCCAGGATCTCGATGGTGCCGCCCGAGATGGCGGCCAAGCGGTTGGCGCACTCGAGGGTGTCGGGCGCGTAGTCGCCGCGGAAGGTAGCGTCGAGCAAAAACTGGTTTTGCAGCACGTGCTCGTTGTTGGCGGCTTTGATGTCGGCGGGGTCGTTCTCGTTGAGCGGGTACTTGAACTCCAGCGACTGGATGACGCCGATCTTGCCCTTAAAGCCGCCGTTGTGGAAGGCCAGCACGGCCTTGGCGTGGGCGAGCATCATGTTGTGCTCGCACTGGAAGGCCTCGGCCAGATGCGCCTTGACGCCGCCGGGGAAGGTGCCCTCGATGTAGGTGTTGGAGGCGTCCGCCCAGATCTCGTTAAAGGTGAACCAATAGGTCACCTGGTCGGCGTACTCCTTAAAGCAGAAGGTGGCAAAGTCCACAAAGGCGTCGATGGTCTCGCGGTTGAGGAAATCGCCCTTCTCAAAGAGGGGAAGCGGCGTATCAAAGTGATGCAGCGTGACAAACGGCTCAACGTGGTGCTTGTGGCACTCGGCGAAAAGGTCGTGGTAGAACTGGACACCCTCGGGGTTGATCTCGCCGGTGCCGTTGGGGAAGATGCGGCTCCAGGCAATGGAGAGGCGAATGCCGTTGATGCCAAACTCCTCGCACAGCTCCAGGTCGACGGGGTACTGGTTGTAGAAGTCCGAAGCGGGATCGGGGGAGAAACGGCCTTGGGCTTCCAGAAAGTCGTCCCAGGCAACCTTGCCCTTACCGTGAGTGCGGGTCTCGCCCTCTACCTGGTAGGCAGCAGTGGCGCCGCCAAAGACAAAGTCCTCGGGAAACTGCGCAGGCGGATTGGTGACGCTAGCAGGATTAACGGACATGATGATCCAATCGTCTAAATCGAAGGGCCAACCGGCTGTTGATGGTCGGCTGGCCCTGGGCGTTACTTACTTCGATAGTTGCTCGGAGACGAAGGCGAGAGACTTGTCGCCGTTCTGGGAGAGCTCGATGTACTGCTTGCCACGGCAGGCGACGCACTTGTTGCCCACACGCTCGCAGTCTTTCTGCAGGTCGGCCAGGTAGCTGGCTGCCTGCGGGGCCAGGACGACCAGGTCAAAGTCGGGGAGCATGTCGACGTGGTTGCCATAGGCTTCGGCAGCGGTCTCCAGATTGATGCCGCGCTCCTTGGCAGCCTTGGCCAGCGCGTTGGCGAGCAGACCCGAGGTTCCGCCACCCTGGCAGAGCACGAGCACGCGCTTGCCGTTGAGGTCGCTGGCGGTCGTTGCCTCGGCAGCGGGTGCTGCAGAAGCGGCAGGGGCGTCGGCCTTCACGGCCTCGGCTGCGGCGCCGGCGGCAACGCTCTTGGCATCGGCCTTGCCCTGGAAGGCGTCGTTGAGCTTGGCGGCCTTCTCGGCGTTCTTGGCGGTGAGCTCCTCCTGGGAGATCTCGGCCTCCTCGGCGCACTTCTGGGCGTCATAGGCACGGAAGAACGGGTAGTACAGGACGAAGTCGACGACCAGGATGAGGGCGAGCATCACAAAGGCGAGCGGCTGGAAGCCCAAGCCCATGATGGTGCCGATGGGGCCGGGAACGGTCCAGGGCAGGGTGTACATAAAGCCGTTCATGCCCAAGAAGTCGATAAAGATCTTGAGGATCCAGATGTTGGCGATCGGGGCAAAAACAAACGGGACAAAGAAGACGGGGTTGAGCACGATAGGCGCGGCGAACAGCAGCGGCTCGTTGACAGCAAAGCAGACCGGGACGATGGCGGCCTTACCGACGGCGCGCATCTCCTGAGACTTGGCCAGGAAGCAGAACATAAAGACCAGGACGAGCGTGGCACCGGTGCCGCCCATGCAGACGACGAAGTACTGGGCACCCTGGGTCAGGACAGCGGAAGCGTGCTGGCCGGCCTGGAACGCAGCCAGGTTGTCGGTCATGTTGGCAACGAGAGCGGCGGCGATGGCGGGCTCGACGATCGAGGGGCCGTGGACGCCGACGAACCAGAAGAGGCTCATGGCACCGTAGATCACAGCGAGGCCGATGTAGCCGTCGGCGGCGGTGAACAGGGGCTGGAACACCTGGATGACGCCCTGGGCAAAGCAGAAGCCAAAGGCAGCGCGGAAGACGATGTCAAAGACCCAAAAGACGGTGATGCAGACGGAGAAGGGGATGATGTCCTTAAAGGTCTGCGAAATGTTGGGCGGAACCTGCTCGGGCATCTTGACGGTGATGTTGCGCTTGATAAAGAACTTGTAGATGATGCCAGTCACAAACGCAGCGATGAAAGCAGTCAGCAGGCCCTTGGAACCAAGGTAGGTGGTGTTGAAGCCGCTGGCGGCGTCCGTGGCGATCGTGTCGCTCGAAAGGAGCAAGAAGCCGATGATGGCCGCGCACATGCACGAGATGAAGTTGATCTGGTTGTTCTTGGGCAGATCACGGTTCTGGGCGTCGGCGAAGTGCTTGGCCGTGGTGGCGGCGCAGGCGATGGCCAGGATGCCCATGGAGTAGTTGTAGCACTTCCACAGGGCGTTGTTGATGTCATCGGGCCAGTAGAAACCCCAGATGTTGGGGACCGAGGCTACCAGGCAGAAGATGGACGAGAAGATGATGATGGGGATGACGGAGATAAAGCCGTCGCGGATCGCCTTGAGGTACTTGTTGCGGGCGATCGCGTTGAAAAAGGGTTGGCCCTTTTCGATGATGGCGATGAGTTGCTCCATGCAATGCTCCTAAGAGTCGGTGGGTTAGCAACGATGGTAACTTTTGGCGTTCGGTTGCCAAAATGTTGACGTTGCCATTTTGCGACACAAAAAAAAGACGCGAACTGATGGTTCCTGTGCCTGCGAACCGTCGATTCCTTATGCGTAAACGTTTGAGCCGCCCGGTGGCTCTGTGTTTGCACAATGGCAACGTTAACATTTGGACTACAAAAGCCGTTCGGGGAAGCAAAAATGTCGGTGAACGGTAGGTTTTGGGTGGTGAGCGTATGGCGGAGGAGGCGTTAGATATACTTAAAGACGTTTCATGTGACTGCGTAGGGTGCCACCAATGGCATCGTTGACATAGAAAGATCGACCTATGGCCGCTGTTAAAAAATCGGTTTCCGTTAAGGACGTGGCGCGTCTCGCGGGCGTCTCGGAGCAGACAGTCTCGCGTACGGTGCACGATTCGCCCAGCGTGCGCCCCGAGACCAAGGAGCGCGTGCGTGCCGCCATGCGCGAGCTGGGGTATCGCCCCAATTTTGCCGGTCGATCGCTGCGCCGCGGCAAGTTTAAGACCGTCGGCGTCGCCATGTTCAACATTACCGGCACCGGCAACCTCGACCGCATGGAGGGCTTTGCCGCCGCGGCCGACAAACATGGCTATGCCATCACCCTCACTAAAGTAGACGGGCATCCGTATACCCTCGAGAGCGCATCGTCGCGCATGAGCGCACTGCCGGTGGACGGCATGGTTGTGATTATGAACCGCATGCCGGCGGACTTTGGCACCTTTGAGCCGCTGCCCGGTATGCAGACGGTGCTCGTTACCATGCTGGAGCACCCGCTGTGCTCGACGGTCGATAACGACCAGTTCGATTGCTCGCGCCAGGTTGTCGAGTACTTGCTGGGGCAGGGGCACAAGACTGTGCACTTTATCTCGTGCCCCGAGCGCTCGCTTTCGGGCATGCAGCGCGAGGAGGGCTGGCGCGAGACGCTGCGCGCGCATGGTATTGAGCCGCCGCGATTCATTCGTGGCGATTGGACGGCGCAGAGCGGCTATGCTGCCGGTCAGGCTCTGGCAGACGATCCGACCTGTACGGCCATCTATGCCTCCAACGACGCCATGGCCTACGGCTGCATTCGCGGGCTCGAGTCGCGCGGGAAGCACGTGCCCCAGGACGTAAGCGTGGTGGGTGTTGACGATAGTTTGGGCGACATCGTGCCCGATCTTCGCCTGACCACGGTGCGCTTTGATAACAAGCGTGTCGGCATGTGGGCGGTCGACAAGATCGCCGGCGCCGAGGGCGTTGCGCCTGGCGTGGAACACATGCTGATCCCCGGCGTGCTCGTAGCGGGCGATACGGTGCGCGATGTACGCTAGGGTGCGGACCTGTTTGGGTTGCCGCTAATTGTGTTCGAGAATGTTCAGATTGGTTTAAAAACCGTTCACGGGTGAAAAGCAACCGTTCATAGCTCGAAATTACGTTTTGCGCTGTTCTTTTTTGTTTGAATGTTAATGTTCCTGCCATACACAGCGCAGCGCGTATGCCCGGACGCGATGCTCTCCGTTGGTTCATATGTGAAAGGAACGCAATATGGCAACCAAAGAAGAAATCTCGATGGTTGGATTCGAGATTGTCGCATACGCGGGCGACGCCCAGACCGATCTGCTTGCAGCGCTCGATGCTGCTCGCGAGGGTGATTTTGAGAAGGCCGAGCAGCTGCACAAGGATGCCAGCGATGCACTTATCGGCGCCCACGACACGCAGACCAAGCTGCTTTCGCAGGAGGCCGGCGGCGGCGAGATGGAGATGACCTTCATCATGGCTCACGCTCAGGATACTCTCATGACCACCATGATCCTGGAGAAGCAGACCCGCTTTACCATCGATGCCTATAAGCGCATCGCCGCACTCGAGGCTAAGCTCGCCTAACGAGCTCTCACAACCAAGTCCCCTTCCAAAAGCTCTGCCGCTACCCGCGGCAGGGCTTTTTCTGTTTACCCGGCACTTGGGGACGTTCCTTATCTGCCGGCAGTTTGGGACACTCCTGCCATGCATTCGATCCTTTGAGGATGGAAGAAACCGGGTCATTAGGTTTGCTGCGGTGCCGACTCGGTCTGTCGGTTACAAAACTATGCCGGTTTACTACGATGAATCGCATTCTTTCAACTATGGAAAGAACAGCGTTATCAAAGCCGCAGGTAGAAAGCTTGTCATTTTCTGCTAATAGCAAATGTGGTCGGTCCTATCGGTTTTATCGTAGTAAACCGGCATAGTTTTGAAATGGCACTATTCGACTAGCAGCGTTATGGAGCTTCTGCACGCCCTCCCGTTCGGTTTTTTGCTGGGTGGGTATACTTCCATCCGCAATACAGACCGGACTGAGGAGGTATCCAAATGCCGGACAACGGATCGATTCAAAAGAGAGACGCGCACGAGATGGCTCATGGGCGTCCTGTCCAGATAACCGAGTACACGACGGTAACCGAGCTGCAGCCCAGCCTGTCCGATGTCGTGTGCGCAAACAAAAAGCTGCAGATTGGCTTTATCGTTGCGCTCGTGGTGCTGGCGTTGCTGTCGGGATTTGTGGCTCGTCCGCATTTTGCCGATACCAAGACTTGGGACTCCACCATCGAGGTTATCGACCAAAAGAAAGGTAACGTACTGGCGCTCACGGCCTCGTGCGTGGCGCTGTCTGCGGGCATTACCGCGCTGCCGGGTGATACGGGTACGCCGGTCGCTGAGCAGCTCGCACAGCTTTCAGGCAACCTTGGTATCGTGCTTGCCGTGCTATACCTAGAGAAATACTTGCTCACGATTTTGTGGTCGGTTGGCTTGGGCATCTTAATCCCGTTTGCGTTGGCGCTCTTTGCGGTGTCGCTTGGCATTCACGGGCGCTGGAGCACGAGTGCCGTCCTGCGCCGCGTGGCGACCCGCGTGCTGGTAGTCGCCATGATCGGCATGGCGTTGGTGCCTGCAAGCGTGTGGGTATCGCAAAAGGTCGACGAGACATATCGCGTCAGCATTGAACAGGCCGAGCAAAAGGCGGCCGACGCTGCGAGTGCGGCAGATAGCGACAGCTCCAAAGCAAGCAAGAAAAAGACCGAGTCTACAGAGTCCAAAAACGTGCTCGAGCAGTTGACTGACGGGGCCTCGAGCTTGGTCACGTCGGTGACCAGCGGTGCCAAGCAGATGACCGACAAGATCGTGCAGCAGGTGACCGACCTCATCGAAGGCGTCATCGTGATGATCGTGACCTCGTGCGTTATCCCGCTGCTGGTGCTCGCGGCGTTTCTGTGGCTGGGACACACGCTACTGGGGATCGATATCTCTGGCCCGGCGAACTATTTGACGGGCCGTTTTCTGAGCGCTCCGTCCAAACATGCCAAGAAGAGTGGGCAGTCTGAGTAGGCGGCAAAGCGAACTTTGGAAGATCAACCGTAAGAAGGGCGGCCGAGACACGTTCTCGGCCGCCCTTTTGTTTGCTGAACACATGGTCGCTACGTCTGCGCCGGGCTCAAACGGTCGCCAATCAACCGCGAACGGTATTTGTTCAAAAAAGAACAAAGATAAACAAATAATGGTTGCAGTCGCTGTTCGAATGTGTTCAAATAAACATGAACAGTGAAGAACCGCACATTCAGATGCCCGGACCTGAACGCGATTCAACACTTCCAAACAGAAACTACGCACCTGCGTATCTCTCAAGGAGGATGTCATGAGGGTTGTAATCGCTTCCGATGCCGACGGTATGTCGATGAAGGAGTCCATCAAGGAGATGCTCATCGCCGACGGTCACGAGGTCGTCGACTATTCCGAGACCCCTGCCGCGGACTTTGTCGATTCCGCGACCGCCGTTGCCAAGGACCTGCTGGAGCACAAGGATTCCCAGGGCTTCGCATTCGATAAGTACGGCGTCGGCTCCTATATGGCCGCCGTCAAGATCAAGGGCATGGTCGTCGCCAACATTTCCGACGAGCGTTCCGCTTACATGACCCGCGAGCACAACGGTTCGCGCATGGTCACCATGGGCCCGGGCGTTGTGGGCACCGAGGTCGCCAAGAAGATCGCCCGCGAGTTCCTGCGCGCCCAGTACGCCGGCGGCCGTCACCAGATCCGTGTCGACATGCTCAACAAGATGGCCTAACGAGAGCCACCGAGAACTCGAACTTCTACCTCAACTTGTGAATTCAGACGAAAGGACGTTCTGATGAAGAAGACCATCGCAATCGGTTGCGACCATATCGTTACGGACGAGAAGATCTATCTGGCCGACCGCCTGGAGCAGGCTGGCTACAAGGTGCTCGACTGCGGCACCTACAGCCACACCCGTACGCACTATCCCATCTACGGTAAGGCCGTGGGCGAGGCTGTCGCCAGCGGCAAGGCCGACTTTGGCGTGGCCCTGTGCGGCACCGGCATCGGCATCACCAACGCCGTCAACAAGGTTCCCGGCGCCCGCTGCGCCCTGGTTCGCGACATGACCTCTGCCCTGTATGCCCGTCGCGAGCTCAACGCCAACATCGTGGGCTTTGGCGGCAAGATCACCGGCGAGTTCCTGATGGCCGATATCATGCTTGCCTTCCTGGAGGAGCCCTACGAGAAGACCCCCGAGCACGATGCCCTGATCGCCAAGATCGATGCCTGCAATAAGGCCGACGCCGTGGCTCAGGCTGACCCGCACTTCTTTGACGAGTTCCTCGAGAAGTGGGACCGCGGCGAATACCACGACTAAGGGGTTCCGGCGTTTTAACAAACGCCGGACCGGTTGACGCTGCGAAGCCATCTGGCGGGCAATCTGCCGCTCAGCTTCGACGGCATGACCAGAAGGTCAATGCCGTCTCGCTTCACGGCACCTTGCCTCGCCAGCTGGCTTCTCGCTGATGTCTGAGTGACCTGTGGGGTTACCGCTGTTGTTGCGAAGCGTTCTGGTACGGCTAGCTGCTCCGATAACACGTTTGCTTGCTTGGCTTGAGTGCTTCGCTCTTGGCGGTACACGGTATTCTGCAGCTTTTTAATTGACGGCTCGCGTTTCTGTGAGGGGGCGCGGGCCGGTTTTCTATCAGCCCTATTGACTTGGCGGGCTGTCGTAAGAAAGGGAAGGCTCCTATGGAGTTTGTTCTTGATAACGGTTCTATTCGTGTGGCGTTGAGCACGGCGGGCGGGTCGTTCACTTCTATTGCGGCCAACGGTCGTGAGTATCTGTGGCAGGGCGATCCGGCGGTGTGGTCGGGCCAGGCACCCATTTGCTTTCCGATTTGCGGCGGCCTTCGTGATGGCCGCGCGATGACCATGGGTGGCCGCGAGGTCAAGCTTGCCCGCCACGGCTTTGCCCGCAAGCAGGAGTGGAAGCTCGAGGAGCAGAGCGACAACATGGTTGCGCTGAGCCTAAGCTCTGCCGACCATGCCGAGTTGCTTGAGCAGTACCCGTATCCGTTTAAGATCGTTGCTCGCTACACGATCGATTCGGAAAAGGTGGCCGTGTCGTACGAGGTGACCAATGAGGGCACCGAGGATATGCCATTCTTTGTGGGTGGTCACCCCGGCTTTAAGTGCCCGCTCGACGAGGGCGAGTCCTATGACGATTACGAGCTCCGTTTTGAGCAGCGTGAGGCCGCCGAGCTCTGTACTGCCGTTCCCTCGACGGGCTTGATTGATGTTGAGCATCGCAGCAAGAACCCCATGATCGACCAGAACCTGCCGCTGACCCACGAACTCTTCGACTTCGCGGAGACCATCTTCGACGTGCTCGAGAGCCGCGTGGTTACGCTGACCAAGAAAACCGAGGACAAGGGCGTGCGCCTGACGTTCCAGGATATGCCGTACCTGATTGTGTGGAGCAAGCCCGAGGGCGACTTTGTGGCCGTGGAACCGTGGGGCGGCCTGTCCACCTGCTCCGACGAGGACGATATTCTGGAGCACAAGCGTGGCTGCCTGGTTGCCAAGCCGGGGGAGACCGTCACCCGCGGCTTTGAGATCGAGATCCTTTAACGAGCTATCGTATGTTTGGGGTGGGTCGTGCCGCCCCGGAACAGGAGTTCAATATGATTCTGACCGTTACCATGAACCCGTCGATTGATACGCGCTATCAGCTCGACAAGCTGGTCATCGACGATGTTAACCGTGTGACGCCCGAAAAGACCGCTGGCGGCAAGGGCCTCAACGTGAGCCGTGTGCTGCTGCAGTTGGGCGACGATGTGCTCGCGACCGGTCTGCTCGGCGGCCACATGGGTGCCTATATGGCCGAGCTTATGGATGCCGACGGCGTCAAGAACGACTTTGTGCGCATCGCCGGTGAGACGCGCATCTGCCTGAATATCCTGCACGAGGGTAATCAGACCGAGCTGCTGGAGAGCGGCCCGCAAATCGCCCCGGCCGAGCTCGAGGCCTTTACGGCCAAGTTCGCCGAGCTTGCGGCGAAGGCGGACGTTGTGACGCTTTCGGGCTCGCTGCCGCGTGGCGTCGATGCCGGCTACTATGCCGAGCTCGTCAAGATCGCCGAGGAGGCGGGCGCCAAGGTGCTGCTCGACACCTCGGGTGCATCGCTGGAGGCAGCGCTGGAGTCCGACGCTAAGCCCGAGCTCGTAAAGCCCAACCTGACCGAGATTAACGGCCTGCTGGGTACGTCCTTTACGACCGATGATGTCGATGCCCTGCGCGAGGCGCTTGCCGCCGATGACCGTTTTGCCGGTATTCCCTGGGTTGTCGTTTCGATGGGCGCTGCCGGTTCGGTAGGCTTCCATGAAGGTCGCGCGTTCCGCGCCAAGACGCCCGCGATTGCGGCTGTGAACGCGACGGGTTCCGGCGACTCGACCATCGCTGGCTTTGCGCATGCCATTGCTGCTGGTGCCGACGATGTCACGGTGCTCAAGACCGCCAATACCTGCGGCAAGCTCAACGCCATGGATCCCAAGACCGGCCACCTGGTCATGGACCGCTGGGATGAAATCTTCAACAACGTTGTCGTGACTGAACTGTAGAGTTACGCGGTTTTACCAAACCGCGTAACCAGCAGACGCTGCAAACCCGCCAGAGCGGCAATCTGCCTTTCAACTTCGGCGGCATGACCAGAAGGTCAATGCCGCCTCGTTTCAAGGCACCTTGCTCGCTCTGGCGGGTTTTCGCTGTCGTTGCCAAAACATCGACGTAGTCATTGGGGACGCTCTTTAATGACTGGTCGTTTAAGAACGTCCCCAATGACTACACGCAAAAACGGCGCCCGTCGGCGATGTTGCCGGCGGGCGCCGTTGTCGTGTGGGCGGTTGTGTCGTGGCCGCTGATGAGGCTCGAACTCGTATGCTACAGCGAGTCGATAAAGCGCTGCTGGGCGGCGCGGCCGGCTTCGTCCCACTTAAAGACGCCGGCGTTGTCGAGTACGTGGCCAAACACCACGCCGACCTCCTCGTGCAGGATATCGATGGCGTTGTCGGCCGTAAGCTCGTCGGCGCGGCGGGCAAAAACGTCCTCGGCCCATGCGGCGTGGCTGCGGCAAAGACCATCGCCCTCGAGCGAGCCGGCGAGATCGTAGCTGGCATCGGCCTTGGCCGCCAGCAGGTGCTCGCGGACAGCGCCGAGCTCGGGAACCAGGCGCGGCGGAAGAATGGCGAGACCCATAACCTCGATCAGGCCGATGTTCTCCTTTTTAATATGGTGGTACTCGGCATGCGGATGGAACACGCCCAGCGGATGCTCGTCGGTCGTGATGTTGCAGCGAAGCGCCAGGTAGGCCTCGTAAATCCCGCCGCCGGCATTGCCGCGGGAGTCGACGCGGCGGATGACGGGCGTCACGGTGTTGTGGGCCACGCCGTCGGCTGTGTGCGCGATGACGCCTACAGACTCATCGGTCCACTCGCGCCAGGCGAGGATAATCTTCTCGGCAGCGTCGAGCAGCTGAGCGCGGTCATGCGAGCGCAGGCGCAGCACCGAGAGCGGCCACTGCAGCACGGTGCCGGTGACCTGGTCAAATCCGGGCACGCTAAACTGCGAGACCTCGGCGGCATGCATCATGGGGAACTCGTGCGCGCCACCCTGGAAGTGGTCGTGCGACAGAATTGAGCCGCCTACGATGGGCAGGTCGGCGTTAGAGCCGATGAAGTAATGCGGGAACAGGTCCACAAAGTCGAGCAGGCAGGTCAGGCCCTTGCGGTCGACGTGCATCGGACGATGCTCGGAGCTCATGGCAATGCAGTGCTCGTTAAAGTACGCGTACGGGCTGTACTGGAAGCCCCAGCGCTCGCCGTTGAGCGAGATGGGGATAACGCGCAGATTCTGGCGGGCGGGGTGAGCGCCGCCGTCGGCTGCGGCGGAGCGTCCGGGATAGCCCTCGTTTTCGATGCAGAGCTGGCAGGCGGGATACTTTTCGCCCGTGTTCTTGGCTGCACCTGCCGCGGCGATATCGCGCGGGTCCTTCTCAGGCTTGGACAGGTTGATGGTGATTTCCAGGTCACCCAAGTTGGTGGGGGTGCTCCATTTGATGTTGCGTGCGATGGCGGCGCGTCGCACATAGCCGGCGTCGCAGCACAGGCCGTAGAACCAGTCGGTCGCGGCGCGGGGCTCGTTGACGCCCATACGGCCGTTGAACTCCTCGTTTACAACCGAAGGCCTCGGCATGAGCATACCCATGATGCGCATGGCGATGCGGTCGCGCCCCGATGCCGTGTCCTCGGCAGCACCGTTGGCAACGGCGGCCTCGGCAAGCGCGGCGAGCGTGCCCTCTAGATTAAAGTCGGGCAGGGTATCGGGGTGCAAGAGCGAAATCTTCTCGGTCTTGAGTGCCCAAGCCATGTCGAGTGCGGGGCCCGTGGCGCCGATGCACTCCAAAATGGTGTTGTATGCCCAGATGCGATCGTCCTGGCCGATCATCGATCGGTGGATGGCGTACTCGATCAGGCTCTGCGCGGCCTCGCGCACGTCAGTCATTACAGCCATGCCGCGTAAGCCCCCTTGTCAGAGATAGCGTAGTGGCGGGCAGAGCCCTCGCCCAGCCAGCCGTTCATCTTGGCAATGAAGGTGTCGACCAGATCGAGCGGCACGAAGGCCTGGATGGTGCCACCAAAGCCGCCACCGTGGATACGGACGGCGCCGCGGCCGTCGAGCACGTGCTCGGCCAGCGCCAGGGCATACATGGAAGGCTGCTCGGAACCCAGCTTGGCAACAACATTCTGCAGGTACATGGCAGAGCTGGCGCCGGACTCGCGCGTCAGGACCAGGAACTGGTCAATGTCGCCGGCGTTGAGCGCTGCCCAGCGCTTGTCGACCAGGCCGTTCTCGTACCAGTAGTGAACGGCGCGCAGGCAGGCGCGGTCGCCCAGCTTGGCGCGCAGCTCGGGGAGTTTAGCGTCAAAGTCGGCAACGTCGACCTCGCACAGGCGTGCCTTGCCAAACTCGGCGGCGACGTCCTGCATCTCGCGCGGAACGGCGGCGTAGTCGTCGGTAGCTGCCACATGGTCGGCGCCAACCTTAACGAGCACAAGCGCATAACCGTGATCCTCAAAGTTGAGCTCGAGCTTTTGGGTCTTAGGCTGGGCCTGGTCCTCAAAGTCCATGTAGGCAAGGCCGCCCAGGCACACAGCGGCCTGGTCCATCAGACCGCAGGGCTTGCCGTAGTAGTTGTTCTCGGTGCGCTGGCTCATCTGCGCAAGCGCGACGGGCTCAATGGCGGGCGCGCCCCAGAGGGTTTCCATGGCACGACCGTATGCGGCCTCGACGGCAGCGGAGCTGGAAAGGCCGCCGCCCGAGGGAACGGAGCAGGTGAAGGCGAAGTCGAAGCCTTGGGGCTCAACACCAAGCGCTGCGACCTCGTGGGCCATACCACGCACGAGGCTTGCGGACGTGCCTTTCTCGGACTCTTGAATATCCAGCGTGTCGAGGGTAATCTCAAACGTGGGGTAGCCCTCGTCGGCGACGCGGACCTTGTTGGAATCGGTTGCCACGGCGATGCCGTCGACGGCGACATCGAGCGAGCCGGCGATAACGTGACCGCCCTCGTGATCGGTGTGGTTGCCGCTGATCTCGGAGCGCCCGGGCGCGTGCACATAGAGCACCTGGCGATCGCCGATGGGGCCAAACTCCTCCTCAAACAGCTTGGTGAGCGTGGCGAGTGTCTTTTCGTCGGGGGTGGTCATGAGGGTCCTTTCCTTGGCGCATACTGACGAGTTTTCCGTCGTAGTGAGTACGTTAACAATCTGAAGCAGCATAAACTCAGCATCTACGATGCCGCACGTTATGGGCTATGTTAACGTACTCATAACACAACACTTATCACTTTTTGAGAATCTGGTAATCGGTAGAAATTCAGCCGTGAACGGTATTGCCGTATGGACTTATAGAGCAGAAGAGTTGCGGATTGAAAAAGTAGAGTACGTTAACATGCGTCCGACGATAGCGGGCCTCGGCGCGGGGTGTGTTTCTGCCCGGGCCGGCATTCACGCTATTCAGATCTCGCAAGGGTGAAGGTGATCCTGTGGCAAGGCGCCCGTCCAACGATACAGGTACGCGTCCGGTCTCCATGGCCGACGTCGCCCGCGCTGCTGGCGTTTCGCAGCAGACGGTTTCGCGCGTCGCCAACGGCTTGCCCAACGTTAACGAACAGACGCGCCAGCGCGTGCAAGCCGCTATGCAAGAGCTCGGCTTTCGTCCGAGTTATGCCGGTCGCTCGCTGCGCGACGGCCGCTACCATTCGGTCGGTCTGTGCGTCAACGATGTCACCAAGTTTGGCAACCTCTCAATGATCGACGGCATCGCCAGCGCTGCTCGCGAGCATAATTGCGCCATCACGCTGGTCGAGATGTCCAAGACCGAGGAGTTTTCGCTTGCCGAGGCAACGCGTCGTATGGCCGCGCTGCCCGTGGACGGCATCATCATCGGCATGAGCCGTATGGCGCCCGATTTTGAGACGTTTGATCCACTGCCGGGCATTGGCACGGTCATCGTTACCATGTACGCGCACCCGCGGGTGACCACGGTCGACTCCGATCATTACGGCTGCTCGCTATTGCTTATGGATCACCTGTTTGGGCTGGGGCACGAGCAGATTCGCTATATTGGCGGCCCGTCCTTCTCGGTCGACGAGCAATTTCGTCGCGCCGGTTGGCAGGATGCGCTCGAGCGTAAACACATCGAGCCGGCAGAGCCGCTCGAGGGCGACTGGTCTGCTAACAGCGGTTACGAGGCCGCTCGGTACTTGGCTGAGCACGACCGCACCATGACGGCGATTTACGCGGCAAACGACCAGATGGCAAACGGCGCCATTGCCGCGCTGCGCGATAGCGGCTTGCGCGTGCCCGAGGACGTGAGCGTGGTGGGCGTCGATGACTCGCTCGACGACTTTGTCGCACATAACGAGCTCACGACCGTTCGATTCGATCTGCATCAGCGCGGGCGCGAGGTGTTCGAGCGCGCAGTTCCCAAGGCGGGGGCATCGGACAAAACCGTCGCCATTCGTATTCCCGGTCAGCTCATCGTTCGACACACCACGGCAGCGCCGCGCGCATAGTTTTCGCAGGTCAACGGCTCGGCGTTGCATATCAATAACAATCGGTAAGGATGCCGGCAGATAGCCGTGACTATGAAGGCGAGTGCTATGATAGACGGGTTCATTTGTCTATCTAGGAGGCTTTGCCTGATGGAGATCACCAAGGATATCCGCTACATTGGCGTTGACGATCACGACATCGACCTGTTCGAGGGCCAGTACGACGTGTCCGAGAACGGTATGGCATACAACAGCTACGTTATCTTGGGCGAGAAGATCGCTGTCGCCGATTCGGTCGATGGCGGATTTGTCGACGAGTGGCTCGGCAACCTCGAGACCGTACTCGACGGCCGCACGCCCGACTACCTGGTCATCCATCACATGGAGCCCGATCACTCCGCCGGCATCGCCGCCTTTATGGAGCGCTATCCCCAGGCGCAGATTGTGGCAAGCATGGGCGCCTTCCGCATGATGGTCAACTACTTTGGCACCGACTTCCCCGAGCGCAAGATGGTTGTCAAAGAGGGCGACGTGCTTGATCTGGGCGGCCACAGCCTGACCTTTGTCGGCGCCCCCAACGTTCACTGGCCCGAGGTACTCTTCTCCTACGAGGCTACCGACAAGGTGCTCTTTAGTGCCGACGGCTTTGGCAAGTTTGGCGCCAACGACATCGAGGATCCGGAAGGGTGGGCCTGCGAGGCGCGCCGTTACTACTTTGGCATCGTGGGCAAGTTCGGCAAGTTTGTGCAGGCCGTGCTCAAGAAGGCCGCCGATTTGGACATCCAGGTCATCTGCCCGCTCCACGGTCCTGTGCTGACCGAGAACCTGGGCTACTACCTCGACACCTACAACACCTGGTCGAGCTATCAGCCCGAGGACGAGGGCATCACCATTGCCTACGCGAGCGTCTACGGCCACCTGAAGGCCGCCGTCGAGGAGCTCGCCGCAGCGCTCGAGGCTCGCGGCCAGAAGGTCTCCGTTTTTGACTTGGCTCGCGACGACATGGCCGAGGCCGTTGAGGATGCGTTCCGCTATGACCGTCTGGTGCTCGCTTCCATCACCTATCAGGGCGAGATCTTCCCGTTCATGAGCACCTTTATCCATACGCTTGCCGAGCATGCCTACCAGAACCGTACCGTGGCGCTTGTCGAGGCCGGCTCCTGGGCACCTGCCGCCGCTAAGGTTATGACCAAGGAGCTCGAGGGCATGAAGGACATCACCCTGACGCAGAACAAAGTGACCGTCCTGGGTTCGCTCAACGACGCCTCGCGCGCTCAGATCGAGGCCCTCGCTGACGAGCTCTCCAAGTAGCGATACGTTCACGTTTAACGCTCAAACCACCACAAAGGTGCCTGTGAACTGCGCCCCGAAACTTGGACTGAATAAATAGCGACTACGCCGCAAGGGCCCGGCTCCGGAACTCCTTCGGCGTCAGGCCCTTCAATCTTACCTGCCTGCGCCGCGTGTTCCAATGGACTATGTACCCCTCCAGGTCGCGCTTGAAGTCCTCGAAGCTGCCCCACTCCCTGCCGCGGTAGAACTCGTCCTTCACGTGGCCGAAGAGCTGCTCGGTGGCGGCGTTGTCGATGCAGTTCCCCTTGCGCGACATGCTCTGGGTGATGCCCGCCCCCTCCAGCCTGGAGGTGTAGGACTCGTGCTGGTACTGCCAGCCCATGTCCGAGTGCATGGTCGGTGCCGCCCCGTCGGGCAGGGCCTCGAGGAGCCGGTCGAGCATCCTGTGCTGCTGGGCGAGGTCCGGCGAGGTCGATATGTCGCTCGCCACGATCTCCTTCGTGCAGAAGTCGAGCACCGGGGCCCAGTAGGCCTTGGCGCCGGCGACCTTGAACTCGGTGACGTCGGTGCCGAGCTTCTGCCACGGCCCCTCGGCGCCGAAGTCCCTCGCGATGACGTTCTCGAACGTGCTCCCCACGGGCCCCCTGTAGGAGCTGTACCGGCTGCGGGAGCCCCGGCGGCGTATCCCGCACCGGATGCCCATCTCGCGCATCATCTTGAGCACGGTCTTGTCGGCCACGACCGCGCCCAGCTCGGCGCGCAGGCACATGGCTATCTGCCGGTGCCCGCAGCCGTTGGCGGTGCGCGAGAATATCTCGGCCGCGGCGTCGCGCAGCTCGGGCCTGGTCGGCCTCCGCGGGTGCGCCAGCGCGTAGTAGTAGGTCGACCTCCTGAGCCCCGAGCACTCCAGCAGGTGGCGCAGGGAGTGCCCCTCCGCCCTCAGCGCCCCCACCGCCTCGGCCGCCGCCCTGGTCAGAACCCGTCCCGCTCGACCAGGGCGCGCAATTTTTTTAGGTAGGCGACCTCGGCCTCGAGCCTGCGGCAGCGCTCCTCGAGCTCCTGCTCGCGGGTGCGGGCCCGGGGTTTCGACCTCGACCCCCTCGGCCTGCCCTTCGGGCCGGGCCGCAGCGCCTCGGCGCCGCCCTCGCGGTAGAGCCTGCACCAGCGCTCCAGCGGGGACTTCGACCTGATCCCGAACTCGGCCATGGCGTCGGCCTTCGCCATCCCGTCGTCGACCACGGCCGACGCCGCGGCGACCCTCTGCTCGAATGTGTAACTGGATTGTTTCCCGCCCATGGACAGCAGCGCCTCGCTTTCGAACGCCCGGTATACCCACTGCCATTCTCTCACGGTCTCGCGGGGGACGGACAGGGCCTCGGCCGCCGGCTTGCAGCCGACGCCGGCGTCGAAGAGCTCGACGGCCCGCCTCCTGGACTCCAGGTCGTGCTTCACCCTGAGGTCTATACTCATGGAAAACCTCCCATTTCCCGATGTCCAAGAAATGGGAGGCAGTTCACGGTGAACCTTTGTGGTGGTTTTTGTTTACGCGCCGGCGATGATGAGGTTTGGACGCTCGTCGCTGGCAATTTCGGCGATTGAGGTGGCGACGGCGTGATCGGGGTCACGGTCCATCACGATGGCGTTGACGTCGGTCAGCTCGGCAAAGCGGTACATGCCACGTCCGTTGACCTTACTGGCGTCCATGAGGTCGACACTTTGACGAGCAGCACCGACCATAGCCGCTTTGGTCTCGGCCATCTGCGGAAAGTCGGTCGTAAAGCCGCAGCCGGGAACGAAAGCGCCAGGGCACATGACGGCCAGATCGGCATGGACCATTTGGAGCGCCTGCATGGTAAGTGGGCCGTACAGATAGCGATGGCCTTTGCGCAGTGCCCCGCCCAGCATGACGACATCGACCGAGGGCATGCTCTCGTCGATGTAATCGGCGATGGTAATGTCGGCCGTGATAACGGTGATGCCGTTGCGTTGATCGAGGAGCCGAACGAACTCGAGTGCCGTGGTGCCCGAGTCGACGAGCAGGGTATCACCATTGCCGACGAGTTCAATGGCGCTTTGCGCGATAGCCTGCTTGGCGGCGACATTGACGTTGATGCGGCGATCCTGGGTGGATACGGTCAGTCGCTTCTGGAGCGATACAGCGCCACCATGCGTGCGGCGCAGCTTGCCGGACTCGGCGAGCGCGTCTAGGTCGGCGCGGGCGGTAACGGAGGACACGCCAAAGGTCTGGGCGATTTCTGCTACCTGCACCGAGGCGTTATGTTCGAGCATTTCCATAATGGCGGCACGACGCTCATCGGCGAAAGCTCGGGTTGTTGCATGGGCCATATCCGCTCCATCATCGTCTGAAATTTGCAGGAATTGTGTTGAGTCTATTTTCGTTCATTTTCTTTTTAAGTAAGAAAAAGCCTTTCGATTACTTATCTTTTCTATAAAAGAAAGACAATTCGCGTGAAAACTTCAGTGTCGGATAGAGGAATTTGGTCCGAATCCCTTCCGTTTGCTTTTCAAAAACGAGCGTCTTGACCTGCGTGCCGGCGATATCTCATGCATGTAACACGAACGATTTTCATACAATGGGGGCAGCAAAACGCAAGGTAAAACGCCTTGTGAACAACTACGCCCGATGTCCAGATGCGGGCGAGGGAGAGGAGCAAACGCTCATGGCACTTGTTACCACCGAAAAGATGCTCAAGGACGCTCAGGCCGGCCACTACGCCGTCGGCGCGTTCAACGTCGAGAACCTCGAGTTTGTTATGGCCGTTCTGGCCGCTGCCGAGGAGACCAAGTCCCCCGTCATCATGCAGACCACCCCGGGCACCATCAAGACCGCTGGTCTGGACTACTTCTACGGCATGGTCAAGGCTGCCGCCGAGCGCGCTTCCGTGCCCGTCGCTCTGCACCTCGATCACGGCGATGGCTATGACCGCTGCATGCAGGCTTTCCGCACTGGCTACACCTCTGTCATGATCGACGGTTCGCACGAGTCCTTCGAGGACAACATCGCCCTGACCAAGTCCGTCGCCGATGCTGGCCGCGCCATGGGCGTGCCCGTCGAGGCTGAGCTTGGTAAGGTTGGCGGCAAGGAGGACGACGGTCCCGCGGTTGAGGGCGAGAGCCCCTACACCGATCCGGCCGAGGCCAAGGAGTTCGTCGAGCGCACCGGCTGCACCTCTCTCGCTATTGGCGTTGGCACCAGCCACGGTGTGTACACGAGCGATCCGCACATCGAGCAGTCCGTGGTCAAGGCCATCCGCGACGCCGTCGACGTGCCGCTGGTTCTGCACGGCACCTCCGGTGTGCCCGATGAGCAGGTTGCCGAGGCTGTGAAGAACGGCATCTGCAAGGTCAACTACGCCACCGAGCTGCGTCAGGCCTACACCAAGGGCTTCATGGCCTACATGGCCGAGAACCCCGCCTGCTTCGACCCCAAGAAGCCGGCCAAGGAGGGCATGCGTGAGATCACTGAGCTGGTTAAGATCCGCATGACCAACCTCAACTCCGTGGGCAAAGCAGAGTAACAGCAAGGGTACTCTGATCCCACCGGACGGTTTGGGCGGGTCCCGTACTTAGTTTCCAAAACGTCCTCGCGCATGAAGGCCCCCGTTGTCTCGCTTCTTCGAAGCGTTGACAACGGGGGCCTTCGCGCTGCGGAATGATTTTGGAAACTAAGTACGGGACCCGCCCAAACCGTCCTGCTCAATCGCCCTTGTGGCGTTAGTGTCGGAAAAATAAGACGTTGCTTTTTGCCTCCTGCGGAAAGATTGGGGAACTAAGCCCTCGTCCCTCCCAGGTTGACCTACTCGAGGTCGTCGCCCTTGTGGCGTTAGGGCGGAAAATAATAAGAAGCCTTCGCGCTGCGGAATGATTTTGGAAACTAAGTACGGGGACCCGCCCAAGCCGTTCTGCTCAATCGCCCTTGTGGTGTTGGGACTGAAAGGGTGGGACGCGTGGGTTATTTGGTTGTTAGGGTTAGTAGGTCGTTGGGGGTTTTGAGGTTGTAGGTGGCGTTTGGGATATCTTGGTGTGATCCCCATGCTGCTCGGGCAAAACTGACCCCTGCTGAAGTTGCGCATTGTTCGTCGTAGACGGTGTCGCCAACGTAGACGACGTTGCCAGGATTCGCGCCCGCACGTCGGAGATATTCGAGCATGGGTGCGGGTGCGGGTTTATGTTCGGTTGTGTCTTCGACAAGGATGATGTGCTCAAAATACTTATCGAAACCAAGGGGTGCAATTTCTTTTGTGTATTCGTCGCGCGCACGTGAGGAGACGATGCCAAGTTTGCAGCCGCTATCGGCGAGTGTTGCGATGACTTCAAGCAAACCTGGAAACACGCTGATGGTGCTTTTAAAGCTGGCGGCAACTTGGCACCAGCGATCCAACGTTGCCTGCGAGTAGATCCCAAGTTTCTCAAGGGCATCCTTGCCGGGTATGCCGAGGGCAAAGTCAAGCTCGTGTCGGGGAAGCGTTTTGCCGGTCTCTTCTTGGACAATCTGGACAAGCGATGACAGAACGCTTTCTTCTGTATCTGCCAATGTCCCATCAACGTCAAATACGATATGGTCAAAGTGCTTCATATGATTGCTCCTCTCTGTTGTTTGCCTGCAAGTTTGATGCAGTGACAGAAGAAGGGTTAGCGGGATTTCTGCCTGGTGCTATCGAGATTCTGCCTCGCTGCTCGATAGCTCGAAGGAGTGCACCCCATTTGTTCTTTAAATACCTGGCCAAGATGGCTTGCTGTTATAAATCCGCATTGGCGCGCGACTGTCTGTACGGTTCGCGTGGTGTGTGCCAAAAGTTCGCAAGCACGGTTTATGCGGTATGCGCGTAGATATGCCGCCGGGGTCGTTCCTGCACAAGTTTCGATAATGCGGTAACACTCTCTTTCGCTTACGCCGGCTGCAGATGCCATCTGGGGCACATCTATAGCGGCTGCATAGTTTGCGCGGATAAAGTCCAGGATTGCCTTGAACTGTACGTCGCGGCTGGTCATCCAAGAGGCGCCGTCGGAAGAAAAGAGCGGTTCGGCCTTGGCGTTAATCTGAATCCAGAGCTCTGACAAACTATTTCGAAGCGCCATCTCGTTCTGCGGCCGTTGAAGGTCGTGGCTAAAGGAGCTCTTCAGCAAATCGATAAAGGGCATATCGTCGGGATTGGTGGGCGACCATTTGAGCACATCGACGCCTCGACATTGAAGCAATGGGTTGATGTAGCGCTTTTGGAGACGTCCCGCGGGATCGCCGAGCATCGACGGCTGAAAGATATGCAGCATTTGAATGGCTGGCGCCGAATTGGGTGATTGCAGCGTGCTGTGCAAAACGCCGCCGTTGATAAAGCCGGCGGACCCTTCCTCAAAGCGTACGTGCTCATGAGCCGCGTGCGTTCGATAGTCAATCGCTCCCTGCTCCATGTAGAAAAGCTCAACTTCGGAATGCCAGTGCCAGGGGACGGAATTGCCCGGATAGCGAGCGAATTCTGCGCGTTCGGCAATATAGGGCCAGTCTTCGGCGGTCTCGGGAAACGCTTCCTCGCGTCCTCCGCGGTGCAATTCTATGTGATCCATGTTTCGCATGGCATCAGTATAAAGCGCAATGGGCTTAGATTGCTCTTGCCTGTTCGGGGAACGCCTTGTCTAGGGATGCTTGGAGCTTTTCGAAGGATGCTCGTAAGTTGAGGCTCTGATCGGCTGAGCGCTTGGTTTTTGTGGTGGGGGAGTCGAGGAGGCCGTTTCTCTGTGTCGGGGGGAAGGAGAAAAGGTTTGCATGTTTTAGGGATGGCTGCTGTGCTGCGTCATTGGAAGAATGCATGCTTTTGCGGCCTCCTCGATATCCACCAAAAGGATGCGCTCGGGGTTTGCTGCTAGGTCCCGTGCGCTGGCTACATTATGCCGCGGCTGCCGCAAAGAAGCGCTAAAGAAAGGCTTAACCTGGTTTGGTGTTACGATGAAACTGCAGGTCAGAGGTATCGAGTAACACTCTTGAAAGGTTTTGAGCTTAAGGGCTTTCTAAGGTTTGTGACGTGGATGTGGCGCGGACGTGCGTAGCGTGTGAATGCTCGCTGTTAGCGCTGCGGCTCTGTGGCGCGCACCTGCTCGATGACCTTTTCCATCGTGGCGTCGATGCGGTCTTTTTTGAGTTCGCATTCCCAGATGGTTATGGGCGTCCAGCCCATTTGAGTGAGCGCTGCCACAGCAGCACGGTCGCGCTCGACGTTGCGACGGAACTTTGCATCCCAAAACTCAACGTTGCGCTTGGGCTGGCTTGGGTTGCACTTGGGGCAGCGGTGCCAAAAGCAACCGTTGACGAAGATGGCGATCTTGCGGCCGGGGAAGGCGATGTCGGGCTTGCCGGGTACCTTCCATTCCAAACGATAGCCCGTAAGGCCCGCGGCCCGTAGGCGCTGACGTACGAGCAGCTCGGGCTTGGTGTTGGCGCGCTTGTTGCCCTTCATGGACTTTTTGATGGCGGCGCGACGGCGGACCAGTTCGCGCTCGTCAGCGGAGAGGTCCGAGGTATCGATGCCGTCGAGCAGACCGGGCTTGGGACGCTTTTTGCTGCGGCGTTTAGGTGCGCGCTTGGGTTTGGTGGCGGGTTTGTCGGTTGTGTTGGGCGCGGCGTCATCGGCGGAGCTTGCCTCAAGCCGATCTTCCTTTAACTCAATCAGAGCATCAATGAGCCCCTTGTCGGCGGGCATCCATTCCACCGTGGCAAGCGAGGTGCGCGGAATCCAGCGGATATCAAGCTGGCGGTCGTGTTTCTGGGGCTCATCGGATTCATCGGCGAGCGAGCAGTAGTAACACTCCATGGAGAGATGAAAATCGGGGTAGTCATACTCAACGGTGTAGAAATCGCGCAGGTTGGTGACTTTTACCTGCAGCTCCTCCATAAGCTCGCGGCGTACGGCGTCCTCGGGCGTCTCGCCGCGCATGAGCTTGCCACCGGGGAACTCCCAAAGTCCCTGCATGTCGCCGTAGCCGCGCTGCACGGCAAGCAGCTCGTCAGATCCTTCCTTGCGAATGATCCCAGCGGCAACATGAACAGTCTTCAACAGGAGTCCTCTCTCAACATCAACACGTGACAGGGTAGCTACCCGTACCTTACACAACGGTAAGGCAAGCGTAAGCCATATCGATGGTAGCCGACTCGGCTTCTTGCGACTATAGATGCCGTAGACTAATCGCAAGAAAGGACTCGGTATGCAAACCACGCACATGGCGACCCCGGTACTGGAGGTCGCGCATCTCGAAAAGGTATATGGAGCGCTGGGCAACGTGACCCGCGCGCTCAACGACGTCAACTTTACCGTCAACCGCGGCGAATTCGTGGGCATCATGGGTGCCTCGGGCTCGGGCAAGTCGACGTTGCTCAACTGTGTCTCGACCATCGATAGCGCCACGAGCGGCACCATCCGCATCAACGGACAGGACGTAACACGCATGAAGCAGGCTAAGCTTTCGCAGTTCCGCCGCGAGGAGCTGGGCTTTATCTTCCAGGACTCCAACCTGCTCGATACACTCACGGCACGCGAGAACATCGCCCTGCCGCTCACCATCGCCCGCACAAACTCGGCAGAGATCTCGACCCGCGTGCAGGATGTGGCAGCGCGCCTGTCCATCAGTCAGGTGCTCGACAAGTATCCCTACCAGATGTCCGGCGGTCAGCAGCAGCGCGTTGCCGCGGCTCGCGCGCTCGTCACCGACCCCACTATGATTATGGCCGACGAGCCCACCGGTGCCCTCGATTCCAAGAGCGCTCGTCTGCTGCTCGAGAGCCTGGAGGCCCTTAACCGCCGCCTGCGCGCCACGGTGCTCATGGTCACGCACGACAGCTTTGCCGCCAGCTACACGAGCCGTGTGCTGTTTATCCGCGACGGCAAGATCTTCACCGAGCTGCGCCGTGGCGACACCGACCGCCGAGAGTTCTTCGACCGCATTATGGAGGTCGTTGCCATGATGGGCGGTGAGGGCTCCGATGCTCTGTAAACTCGCTTGGGGCAACGTCCGCCGCGCCGGCCGCGACTACCTCGTCTACCTTTTGACGCTCACCCTGGGCGTCACGGTCTTCTATGCCTTTAACACCATTTCGATGCAGGTCGACATCGCCGGAATCGATGAAGAGGGCTTGGCGCAGGTTATGGGCAGCATGCTCGGTTACCTGACGTACTTTTTGGCCGGTGTCATGGCCTTTTTGATGGTGTATGCCAATAACTTCATCATGAAACGCCGTAAGAAGGAGTTTGGCCTGTACCAGGTGCTCGGCATGGGGCGCGGGCGCGTCGCCACGATCATGGTGCTCGAGACCGTGATAGTATCGGTCGTGGCCTTTGTCGCCGGTATTGTGCTGGGCGTGGGACTCTCCCAGCTCATGACGTTCTTTACGGCCTCGCTCTTTAAGACACAGATCGCCAATTTCCACTTCTTTTTCTCGGTGCATGCGTTCAACCTGACCCTTGTCTGCATGCTCGTAATGTTTGTGCTCACGCTGCTGCTGAACCTTCGCGCCGTGCGCCGTACCAAACTCATCGAGCTTATGGGTGCCGAGCGTCGCAACGAGAGCATCAAGACGCGCAACCCCTGGATCGCGATTGCCATCTTTGCCGCGGGCGTAGTGCTTGTGGGCGTGGCCTATTACCGTCTGCTACGTGATGGGTTCCCGCTAACCGCGACGGACAGCAAGCTGCAAGAGGCCATGAGCCAGTTTGGCATTACGACCGCTATGGTTACAGTGGGCACCTTTGCGCTGTTCTGGGGACTCTCGGGCATGCTTATCAAGCTGCTGCAGAGCTTGCGCAGCGTGTATTGGCGCGGCCTCAATATGTTTACCGTGCGTCAGCTTTCGGCCAAGGTCAATACGGTGTGCTTTTCGATGGGCGTCATCGCGATGATCCTGTTTTTGGCCATCACCTCGGTGACGTGCGGTATGTCTATTGCCAATGTGATGAACGAAAACCTGGAGCGCTATAACCCTGTTGACGTGTCTCAGACGTATGTCTATTACACGCCCGAAACGCTCGACTACTACAAGGAGTATGTCAATCCGTCTGAGGCCGATCGCATGGTGCTGGCCGATGCAACGGTCGATTTGTACGCTGCATGGCATGGCGAGCGCAAGTCGGCGGACAACAACGATGAGACCGGCAAGAAGGTCAATATCGCCGATGTTGCCGGTGAGCATGTGCAGATCGATTCGTATCTGAGTTATCCGCTTGGCGGCTCGGGCCCCTCGGTGGTGGCGGGTGAGATGTGCAAGGCCATGGGCGAAAAGCTTCCCAAGGCGCTCGAGGGAAGCAACGCCGATGCGATGGGTCTGTATGTGACGCCGGCGAGCCAGTACAACAAACTGCGCCAGATGATGGGCGAGGAGCCGGTGAGCATTGGCCGCGACCAGTATCTGCTCACGTGTGATATGGGCGGTGAGCTGGGCGACCTGTACACCAAGTATATGGCTGGCGGCCATGCCCTAACCTTGGGCGGGCATACGCTCAAGCCCGCAACCGATAAGTCGGACGAGGACACGGCGGCCATCGCCAACTCGGCGATGGGCAGCAATCCCGGTACCGTGGTCGTAGCCGATGAGCTGCTGTCCCAGCTTAATCTGCAACCGTATTCCAGTAATCTGCTCGTTAATTACAAACAGGGTATGGATACGACCGAGGCAGACGAGAGCATTAAATACACCTTGCTCGACAATCTGCTCGTTGACGGCAAGGAGCCGGGGTCGTGGGGAGTCTTCATCACGCGTTCCGAGATGTACACGCAAGCAGCGCAGATGAACGGCATGATTAGCTATCTGGCCATCTACATTGGCTTTGTGCTGGTCGTTGCGTGCGCGGCAATCCTATCGATCCAGCAGCTCTCCAATGTGGCCGACGGCAACCGCAGCTATCGTGTGCTGGCACAGATCGGCTGTGACGACCGCCAGATCCGGCATTCGGTGATGGCGCAGCAAGCGGTGTTCTTCCTGTTCCCGCTGGCAGTGGGCTTGGCGCACTCCTTTGTGGCGCTCAAGGTGATCATCGAGCTGGTGAGCGTATTCGGCGATATGAGCATCGCCGGCACCGTGGGTCTTACCTGTGCGATTTTCCTGGCAGCCTATGGTGGCTACTTCCTGGTGACCTACCTCATGAGCACCGGCATGGTGCGAGCTGCCATAGCCACCCGCTACAGCGAGTAGCAAGCGGGCAAAACCGTCGCAAAATCAGAGCGAATAACCGCCGCGAAGGGACCAGGGGCCCTTTCGCGGCGGTTTTTGCCAACCTGGTGCGTCTCAGATACAAGTGAGTAGACTTATTTGGATATACCGAGCACACCGCGACAAGTGCCCAATAAAACCGCAGGTCAGAGCTGTGTCGATTTGGGGCGTGCTCGGCCTTCTGCAAAAAGCCTACTCACTTGGTTTTCGCTGTTAGAAGGCCGTCGCGAGGGAAAGCAGTTCCCTCGCGACGGCCTTCACGTTTGCCCAGATAAAACCTGCCAAAATAAACCTGTCCCTTTTTGGTAGGTTATCGCTTCCAGAAGTGGAGGATCAGCGTCGTGCGGTTTTGCTGCTCGGTTTTGACCAGGATGTTGTGGATGTGGGTCTTGACGGTGCCCACGGCAAGGAATAGCTCGTCGGCGATCTCTTGGTTCGATTTGCCCAGCACAACCAGGTGCATGACTTCGGTCTCGCGGTTGGAGAGCTTGTAGGCGTTGCGGTAGAAGGGCATCTGCTCTTCGATGTGTCGATCAAGATCGCTGACGTTCTTTTCCTCGGGTGCCTCCTGCATGCGAATCGAAAGCACGTGATAGGCGTAGATGATCAGCAGAATCGCAAAGTAGCATGCAAAGATGTTCTCGCTAAAGTTGCGCTCGGATAGGTACAGTTGCAGCCAGGAGGGTGCCAGGCTCATGGGAACAACAAGGATGTTGTAGAAATCCTCGGCAACGATGCACCCGACCAGAATGGCGCCGATAATGAGGTGCTTTCTTTGATTGTTGACGCGCGCCTTAAGCTCGACCTGCGTGCTTTTATGCGCCGTCCAAAAGATATAGAGCCCCACAAATACAAGGAATGCCTGACGCATCGTGTAGTAGAGCCATTGATGCATGGGGCCGTAGGGGACAGCGACAATGATCAGCAGCTCGCTCAGGAAGAACGTTGCGACGGGAATAACAAACTGCTTTTTTGAATGTTTGTCGAGCAAGTCCATGGCAATGAGCCAGATAAAAGCTTGTGAAGCGGTCGCCACAAGGGTCCGCATTACAGGCATGGTAATTGAGTAATAGTCACTGGCCGGAAAACTCTGGTTTTGCAACGTGTATTCAAAAAAGAAGATCTCGGTCATCTCGATGGCATAGCAAATAAAAACGCCGCTGCCATAGATAAAGAATCGGCGACGGGACGAGGCATAGGCGGCAAGCGAAAGCACTGCCGTCACAATACAGATCACGAGTATCGCTAGGGTATAGAAGAACATCAGAGTGTTCATCTGTCACCGTCCCATCTCATTTAATCTATGGCAAAGCCCTGTATGCCTTGTGGGGTATAGACGTCTCAACCCTTCGTTTCATTGCGGATTAGGCACCGAGATACAGCATAGCCGTATACCGTTCGCGGTTCTAGATAGTAAACCCCCTGCAAGCCCGCTACCTGCGGGTTTATATTGGTTTAGAGGGGGTGTAACTCCGTGAACGGTCTTTAATCCCGAATAAACTAGGTAAAAATTGCATACGGGTGAATGATGGTCTTGTCAACACGAGGCGTGATGTACGAGCGCCTCATAGTAATAGTCGGCAAGACCGGCGGAAAGGAAATCGACATGGCACTGCCTAAGGATTTCATCGACACCAACGACTTCACCAAAGAGCAGATTCTGGCTATCGAGGATCTTGGCCTGGCAATGAAGAAGGCCATCAAGGTTGACGGTTATTATCCGCACCTGCTCCGCAACAAGAGCCTTGGCATGATCTTCCAGCAGGTCTCCACCCGCACCCGTCTTTCCTTCGAGACCGCTATGACCGACCTCGGCGGCCATGCTCAGTTCTATGGCCCTGGCACCATCCAGCTCGGCGGTCACGAGTCCCTGGGCGACACCGCTCGCGTTATGGGCTCGTTGCTCGACATCATGATGGCTCGCGTTGACCGTCACAAGGACGTCGTCGGTCTCGCCGAGGGCTCCGCTGTTCCCGTCATCAATGGCATGTCCGAGTTCAACCATCCCACGCAGGAGATGGGCGACCTCATGACCATGCTCGAGAACCTCCCCGAGGGCAAGAAGATCGAGGACTGCACCCTAGCCTTCATCGGCGACGCCACCCAGGTCTGCGTCTCCCTCATGTTCATCGCCTCCAAGGTCGGCATGAAGTTTGTCCAGTTTGGACCTAAGGGCCACCAGATCCCCGACGGCGGCCTGCATGTTGGCACCGTTGAGGAGCGCACCGAGTTCGGCAAGCAGATGATGGCTATCGCCGAGGAGAACTGCAAGGTCTCCGGCGGCTCGGTCGTCATCTCCGACGACATCGAGTGCATCAAGGGCGCCGACTTCATCTACACCGACGTGTGGTATGGCCTGTACGACGAGGAGGTCTCGGGCGAGAACTACATGGACGTGTTCTATCCCAAGTATCAGGTCACCATGGACATGATGAACTTCGCCGGCCCCAACTCCAAGTTCATGCACTGCCTGCCGGCCACCCGCAATGAGGAAGTCGTCGACGAGGTCATGGACGATCCCGAGCGCTCCCTGTGCTGGGTCGAGGCCGAGAACCGCAAGCACTCCATCCGTGCTCTCCTTGCCGCCCTGGGCAAGCGCACTCCGCTCAACGACGAGGGTGTCGAGTACTCCGCCAAGGCTGAGCTCCACGCCGCTCTCGAGGCTCTCGAGCAGCTCTAAGCCTCAAAGCTTCTAAAAGCACGTTTGCGGGCGGCGGATGCTCGTCTCCTGTCGCCCGCTCACCGAGGCTCAAGCAATTGCCTTAGTACCTTGGGCCTCGGATCTGTCCAAGACTGAGCGAAGGAGCTCATCATGAGCGACGGAAAGAAAAAGCTTTCCTTCTTGACGGTCATTTCGACCATCATCTGCGTCGTCTTCGTTTGCGAGGCCGCCGCTCCTGCTGCTGCCATTGGCAACCAGCAGTTCTTCTGGTGGATCTTCCTGATCCTGACCTTCCTGCTTCCCTACGGCATGGTTGTCGCCGAGCTCGGTACTACCTATGACGGCGAGGGCGGCATTTACGACTGGGTACGCGATGGCCTGGGCGACAAATGGGGCGCCCGCATCTCGTACTACTACTGGGTCAACTACCCGCTGTGGATCGCCTCGCTGGCTACGATGTTCCCCGACATCCTGGGCATGGCCTTTAGCGTCGAGTTCAACTTGGTCGCCAAGATGGGTATCGAACTTGCCTTTGTGTGGATCGTCTACCTTATGGGCCGCTCAAAGGCGGCCGACTCCGAGTGGGTCCTTAACGGTGGCGCCATCATCAAGGTCGCCGTCGCCGTTATCGTCGGCGCCCTGGGCATTTGGTATGCCATGGAGAACGGTTTTGCGAACGACATGTCCGCCGCCACCTTCCTGCCCGAGCTCACCAACACCAACGCTCTCGGTTACCTGTCGATCATCATCTTTAACTTCATGGGCTTCGAGGTCATCTGCACCATGACCGACGACATGGCCGATCCCGCTCGCGATATCCCCAAGGCTATCATCGTCGGTGGCCTGTCCATCGCCGTGATCTACCTGTTCGCTGGCTTTGGCATCGGCGCTGCTGTGCCGGCCGATTCCATCGACCCCGACTTTGGCATGATTGTCGCAGTCCAGACCATGGTGGGCGACTCCATGATCTTTAAGGTCATCTGCATCGCCTTCCTGATCACCCTGTTCGCAAACATGGCCGCTTGGTCCTTCGGCGTTAACTCCGTCGCCCGCTACGCTGCCGAGCACGGCAACATGCCCAAGGTCTTCGCCTCGATGATCTCTGACGACGATATGCCCAACGGCGCCAACCTGGTCAACGCCGTCGTTGCCTCCCTGGTGCTGTGCCTGCAGCTGGTTCCCATCGACGCCATCTCCAACGGTGTTTTCTGGATGCTCTTCGGCACCTCCGTCGTCTTCCTGCTGCTCACCTACATCCCGATGTTCCCGGCATTCCTCAACCTTCGTAAGAACGACCCGAACCGCGAGCGCATCTTCACGTTCCCGTTTAAGGGCGCCGTGATGAAGGTTATGCTGGCCATCCCCTGCATCGAGCTGATCCTGGCCATCGTTGCAACGCTGGTTCCGTTCTCCGTCGATGAAATTGGCGACAAGGTCCCGATGATCGTTATCTTCATCGTGCTTGTGCTCATCGGCGAGGTCGTCCGCGTCGTCAGCGCCAAGGGTCGCGAGACCGAGTACAAGGGTCTCACCCCTGAGCTGGCTGCTCAGCGTCTCGCTGAGGAGGCCGCCGAGGCCGAAGAGGACTAGAGCACCCGGATTCGGGACTCCGACCCTCCTCGCGTACCAACGTGCGCTTCGTCGGGCTTGTCGCTCCCGACTCTGGGCACTCCGGCCTCTTTGGAGGCGTGCCCAAGCGACAGGTTTGCTAACCATTCCCTGGGGTGGGTGTGAGCTATTGCTCCGGTAACCACCGCCCACCCCAATCTCTCTTCCGTATCCTTCGTGCGTTCTGTCTCCGCGCACCGGGTTACGTCGTCGCTTGCCGGTGCGACTCCGTGAAAACCGGCGCCGGGCGCCCCGACCTTTGCCGGGGAACGGGCGCCTACCATCTCTTGGTTTTAGGCTGCGGGTAACCCGCCCGCGGCAAACGATCGTTCGATTTGGAGGAAATCTTATGCGTACGATCACCGAGTCCGAGTCCACCCCCAAGGCCGACGGCTTCTTCATGCCCGCCGAGTTCGCCCCGCAGGATCGCGTGTGGATGGGCTGGCCCCACCGCACCGACACCTGGGCCCACGGCGCCAAGCCTGCTCAGAAGCAGTATGCTGCCATCGCCCGCGCCATCTCCGAGTTCACCCCGGTCTATATGTGCGCCAACCAGGTCGACTATGCCAACTGCAAGGCCGTCTTCGAGAACGACGAGAACGTCACCGTCATCGAGATGACCACCGACGACGCCTGGTTCCGCGACACCGCCGCCACCTACGTCATCAACGGCAAGGGCGAGAAGCGCGCCAACCACTGGCACTTCAACGCCTACGGCGGCCTCGTCGACGGCCTCTATTTCCCGTGGGACAAGGACGAGCAGATCGCCCTTAAGATGGCTGAGCTCTCCGGCTGCCGTCGCTATCGTCCCGACGACATGATCCTCGAGGGCGGCTCCATCACCGTCGACGGCGAGGGCACCCTTGTCGTTACCGACCAGTGCCTCCTGTCCCCCGGCCGCACCTGCTCTGCGGTGCTCGAGGAGGAAGAGGATCCCGAGTCCATCTGGCCTAAGTACCACAAGAAGTTCGAGCCCTGGAGCGAGGAGCTTCGCGAGTACATGAACGAGCACCTCAAGGATTACCTGGGTGTCGAGAAGGTCATCTGGGTCAAGGAGGGCATCGACCCCGAGGAGACCAACGGCCACATCGACGACGTCGCCACGTTCATTGCCCCGGGCGTCATGGCCTGCATCTGGACCGACGACCCCGAGTACCCGTTCTACGAGCAGTGCCACGCTGCCTACGAGACCCTCTCCAACGCCGTTGACGCCAAGGGCCGCAAGCTGAAGGTCTACAAGCTCTGCATGCCCGTGAACCCGCTGTTCATGGACCAGGCTTCCTGCGACACCATCGACGCCGACGAGAACGCCGAGCCGCGCGTCCCCGACGAGCCGCTGATCGCCTCCTACATGAACTACCTTGTCACCAACCACGGCGTTATCGTCCCGCAGTACGGCGACGAGAACGACCAGCTGGCCGTTGACACGCTCCAGAAGATCTATGACGAGGTCTGGGGCGAGGGCGTCTACAAGTGCGTCGGCGTTCAGTCCGAGCAGGTCGTCTTCGGCGGCGGCAATATCCACTGCATTACGCAGCAGGAGCCCTCGGCGTAACTCAGGCACGCCACCTTGGCGTTCACTCGTCGCTTACGTAGCGTCAGTACGCTACGCTCCTCGTTCGCGCCAATCTGGCGCACCTGAGCACGCCGAGTAAACGTCTGGCTTTCCGAGGCACCCCATCTCGCCGCTCAAACCGTCGCTCGCGTACCAAAGTACGCTTCGCTCCTCTTTCGCGGCGACCTGGGGCACCTCGAAAACCCAGCCGATCAATCGGACAATCGGCGAATCGAACCATCTTGGGGCATTGATGGTCGGCTTGCCCGATGTCTTGGTCGGTTGGGTTTTCTTTGGGCACTCCGTTGCCTCCACTTCGGAGTGCCCTTTTCTTTGATTGAGTACGCGTCTGGCCTGGGATTTTTTGCGGGTTAGGCCAATTGTTCGCTTGAATTTCCCAGGTCAGACGCGTTTTCAATTGCCGAAAGTTATCGGTCGTGAACGCGGCCGTTTTGATCGGAGTATCTATGTACCAGCGTATCGTTATCTACACGCGCCTGTTCCGCGAGCGTTGGTCCAATAATTGCATCCTCTCTTCTCTTTGGGATGGCACCTGCACCGGTGACGCGGCCTGCAACCCTACCTTGGGCTGCGCCTTCGGTACAGATGCCATCCTTTTTGCTGTAGGGGGAGCGCGCCATGGCAGGTAAAAAGTTCTCCCTGATCGAGGTCATCCTTTCGGTTATCTGCGTCGTGTTTACCATCGAGGCGGCGGCTCCGGCATCTGCCATGGGCAACGTGCAGTTCTTCTGGTGGATCTTCCTTATCATTACGTTTTTGCTTCCCTATGGTCTGGTGGTGGCCGAGCTGGGTACGGCGTTTGATTCCGAGGGCGGCCTGTACGATTGGGTTCGCTTGGGCCTGGGCGACCGTTGGGGCGCCCGTTGCTCTTGGTGCTACTGGGTTAACTTTCCGCTGTGGGTGGCAAGTATCGCCTGCATGTTCCCCAGTGTCATTAATGCGGTGTGGGGTATCGAGTTTTCACTCGGGATCCGAATCGCCATCGAGATTGCCTTTGTGTGGGGCGTCACGGTCATGGCAATGCAGCCGGTGGCCGAGGCAGATTGGGTCATGGACGGCGGCGCCGTCATCAAGGTGCTCATTACCGCTGTGGTGGGAATCGTCGGCATTTGGTTTGCCTGCAATAACGGCTTTGCCAACGACATGTCGTTTAAGACCTTCATTCCAGATCTGGGCGACACCAATTCGTTGACGTACCTATCGATTATCCTGTTCAACTTTATGGGCTTCGAAGTGGTCGCGACCTTTGCCAGCACGATGAAGAACCCGTCGCGTGATATCCCCAAGGCGGTTATTGCCGGTGGCGTGGCCATTGCGGCGATCTACATCATCTGTGGCATTGGCATTGGAGCTGCGGTTCCCACCGAGCAGCTTTCACTCGATTCGGGCATTGTGGACGCAGTCGCCGCTATGGTGGGGCGCACCCACCCGCTGACGATGGTCGTGGGCGTGGCCTTTTTGGTGACGCTGTTCGCCAATATGATCTGCTGGAGCTTTGGCGTCAACAACGTAGCGAGCTATGCCGCGCGCCATGGCAACATGCCGCGTCCCTTTGCGTTGGTGTCCAAAAAGACCGGCATGCCCAACGGCTCGGCGCTCATTAACGGCTGTTTTGCCAGCCTGGTGCTGCTGCTCCAGATTCCGCTGGGTGAGGGTTCCGACGTCTTTTGGGTCTTCTTCTCGATGAACGTCGTCTTTCTGCTCATGAGCTATATCCCCATGTTCCCAGCGTTTTGGCGTCTGCGCAAGCACGATAATCGCTCGCGTGTGTTCCGTGCGCCTTTCGAGGGCAAGGTGCTCGCGGTGGCGCTTGCGATTCCCGTGGTGGAGCTCGTGCTTTCGATTGTTGCTACGATTGTGCCGCTCAACAGCTCACCTGCCGAGATGGCAAAGTTGCCGATTCTCGCGGGCGTAGTGATTGGCGTGTTATTGGGCGAGGTTTCGCGCCTCATATCTCGCCGCGGCCGAAGCGTCGACAATCCCGGCGTTGGTGCACGGGGGTCAGGTTACTTTGCACCAAAACAGTAAGCGCCGCGAGTTACGCAGCGCTTGGTGCATCTTGGATTACTGTTCGCGGTGCTCGGGATCGGAAACGAGCTTAGGCGCAAAGTAGGGGACGTGGCCCAGGTAGGGGCAGCTGTCCGAACGCGCCTCGACGACACAGGGGACGTCATTGTAGGTAAGTGAGTCGCTCAGGTGGACGATGGCCTTGGCGGCAGGGGCAACGAGTATTTTGAGCGGTGCGATAGGCGCCATGGCATCTCCTTTCATCGGTGAGACACAGCTTGTTTATCTAAACGATACAGTACGTTTAATCGGTGAGTCTAATCTTGCGGCAAAGAATCTGTCAACATCCTCACGGCATCTAGACAGGGGAGGCGGGCATGAGTTTCGCGTTCTATATCTACACCACGATTATCATGGGTGTGGCTCTGGTGACCAGTGCCGTGGCATTGGTGGTTTGGCTCATGACGCGCCGTCGCGACAGCCTGGTGGCCGCGGCGGGCTTTTTGCTCTACATGCTCGATATGTCGGTCATTTTTTTTGACGAGTACAATCGGCTCAAATACGACTACGCTGTTACCTTTAGCGAGCCGTTGCAGCACCCCTTGCTGCGCTGCGTGCTCGGTATTGCCATCTATGCCTGCGTGGTACTGTGGATGTTTGCGCGCTTGCGCAAAAGGCCGACGTCGCGCATGCTCGGACTTGTTATCGTGCCGTTTTCAATCTTGCAATTGGTGCTGGTGCCTCGCAGCGGTGCTGCCGGAGAGATGCAGCAGTATCTCTTTTGGCTCACGCGTGACCTGGGAAATGTAGGATGTCTTGCCTATGCCGCCTGGCATTACCGGCACAGGGCCACGCGTGTTGAGAAACTCGACCTCGACCGCTCAAAGCTCTTTTGGAAGGTGGCACTCGTTCTTGCGTTTTGCGTAATCGCCGAGGACACCTACATGATTTTGCTCTGCCGCCCCGACTCTCAAAACCCCGTCATCAGCCTCTTTTTGTGGTATCTGTCCGAGCGCAATATCTCCGAAAACGTGCTGCTCGTGGCATGCGCGGTCCAACTCTTTTGCCAGTTTAGCCATATCCTGCGCGTGTATGCCCGTCATCCGCGTGCCGATGAGGACGTGGCGGCCGAGAGCGCACGCTCTGGGGACGATCTAGCATCACGCGTTGTGATCTATGCCGATGCCCATAAGCTGTCGCGGCGCGAGCAGGAGGTGCTCACGCTGGTGCTGAAGGGCAACGACGCCCAAAACATCGCCAGCGAGTTGGTCATCAGCCCTGGCACTGTCAAGGCGCACTTGCATCGCATCTACGTTAAAAGCGGTGTCTCCAACCGAGATGACCTCATAGATGCCTTTTGGCGTTCCTAGTCCTATTCTTCCTTGCATGCGGGTCTTGCCGTGTGGGCGGGCACGCCGTTGGGCGTAATGACGCGGTAATAATCTCAGACAATAAACCTGCAGGTAAAGCGTGTAAACCTGCTTAAACTGACCGTTTGCGATCCCTGGCCTTGGCACGGATTTGCCCCTGTGTATCAATGGGTGTAGCGCGAAGCCGCGGACGTGGGACAGACGTCCGAGCACGGCTTGTAGGCACGCGCCGATGCGGGAGCGCTACGCTCCCAACCGAGTGCCCACGCGGGCGGTGCGTCCGCGTTGCAACCAAAGATGCCTGAGGAGGCTCACATGGACAAGGCTGATGTAGTTATCAAGAGCAACGCCGTCTTTACCGGCGATGGGCTCGAGCCGTTTAAGGGCGGCGTTGCCGTGCGCGGTGATAAGATTGTTGCCTGCGGTGACGATGCTCACCTGGCACCGTTTATCGGTCCCGATACCGAGGTGCGCGACTTTGGCGACCAGCTCGTCATGCCCGGCCTGATCGACTCACACACGCATTTTGCCCAGGGCGCGCTTATGACCGACCCCGATTTTTCCGTCAACCTCATCGACTGCACCAGTTTTGAGATGGCGATGGAACGTGTCGTGGCGTTTGCGGCCGACCATCCCGATAACGAGTGGATTCTGGGCTGCCAGATTATCCAGTTCCAGTGGGATGTCCCCGAGATGCCCACAGCCGCGATGATCGATGAGTACATCTCGGACCGCCCGGTCTTTCTGCAGCAGGTTGACCTGCATACCTTTAGTGCCAATACCTGCGCCATCAACAAGGTGGGAGTAACTTCGCAGACGCCCGATCCCGCAGGCGGCAAGATCCTTAAGGATGCCGAGGGCAATCTGACGGGCGTGTTTTCCAACAACGCCGGCGTCTTCTTTATGGACGAGGTCTACGACCCAGCGCCCGAGGTTGTTGACGCGTCGTTTGCAAAAACCGCCCGGCGCGCCAATGCCCTGGGAATCACTACGGTCGGCATGGTCAATCCTACGTTTGTGAGCATGGAAAACCCGTATGCGGTGTTGGCAGGTCTTAATGCCAAGGGCGACTTGCCACTGCGCGTGTTCCTGTACACCGATCTGTTCGAAAACGAGTCCTTAACGCTCGAGCAGATCAAGGAGAAATACGCCTTCTCGGGTACGCAGGTCGAGTGGCACGGCTTTAAGCAGTTTCTTGATGGCGTGTGCTCCGACCACACCGCTTGGATGCTTGAACCCTATTCCAACGCGCCCGATACCTGCGGTGAGCCCGCGGAGGATCCAGAGCGCATCCGTGCCGCCATTGTCAGGGCGCAGGAATGGGGCGTTGACACGCGCGTCCATACGATCGGCGATCGCTCGGTGCGTTTTGTGCTTGATTGCTTTGAGGAGGGCGAGCGCTTGCATGGTAAGCGGGGTTGCCGCCACTCCATGGAGCACAACGAGACGGTTCAGCCCGAGGATCTGCCGCGCTACGCGGAGCTTGGTATATGCCCCGGCATGCAACCGTGGCACATGCTGCTCGATATGGCTGACCTTGCCAAGGACGATGCCGTGGGCCCCGAGCGTGCAGCGCTTTCGTGGCCCCTGCACAGCCTGCTTGCCAGCGGTGCCGTGGTGCACTTGGGCAGCGACTTCCCCGTTGTGGGCTTGGAGCCCATGGAGGAGGTGTACGGCGCGGTCTTCCGCATGCTCGAGGACGGCTCCAACCCAGAAGGGTGGTTCCCGCAGGAGCGCATCACCATGGCCGAGGCCCTGCGCGCCTACACCTACGGCAGCGCCTACGCCATGCATGCCGAGGATCGCATCGGTACGCTCGCATGCGGCAAACAGGCTGATATCTGTGTGCTCGACCGCAACCTCTTTGACTGCGAACCGGCTGAGGTCCTCGAGGCCACGGCGTCTCTCACGATGATTGCCGGCAAGGTGGTCTACGAGGCCTAGCGGGGCTGCTGCATCGCTGGGCGGTGCCACAGCCTGTGCGTGCCGCCCATCCATTCATCCATCCATTCATCAATCTCTCATGGAAAGGGGAGAACAATGGCAGAAGAGACAACCGCCGCTGTTGAGGAGGAGCGTGAGCTTGCCTCGCAGCCGATTCCCGGCCTGGTGCGCAAGTACACCATCATCACCGGCCAGGGTATGCTCGCCCAGATTATCATGGTGGTCCTTGAGGGCCTCGTGATGGGTTGGGGCCTGGGTGCACACGGCCTGGCCTGTGTTTCGATCATCATGTCGGTCGAGTACATTAACCTGGCCTTTGGCAACCTGTTTGGCACCGGCGTGCCCGCCGTGGTGGGCAACCTTTTGGGTGCCGGCGACATTAAGGGCGCCAGCAAGGCGTTTAGCCAGGGTTTTTGGCTTACCACGATTGTGAGTGTGCTGCTTGCTGTGGTGATGGCTGTGTTTACCGAGCCCATCTGCGCATTCTTCGGCGCCACGCCCGACATCATGGCCGATACCGTTGCCGGCGTGCGCACCTTCTCCGTGCTGCTGCCGCTCACGGTCATTGGTCAGATGGTCACCGCCGTCATGCGTGTGGACGAGAAGGTTCAGATCCAGGCCAACCTCATGACCGTGTCTGCCATCGTCGCTATCTGCTGGCTTGCGCTTTCCACGTTTGTGCTCAAGCTTGGCGTTATGGGAGCTGGCGTGTACTACGGTCTTTCCATCGGTATCTGGGCCATCGGTATCTTCTGGTTCATCGGCGGTAAGAAGTCGCAGCTCCAGATCAGCGCCGCCGACCTCAAACTCGACATGGCCATCTGCGGCCAGATCATTAAGATTGGTTTCCCGTTCTTTTTGGTGCAAGCTGCCACGTTCATCTTCAACACCGTTGCCAACTCGTTGCTTGGCCAGCTCGGCGGCGACATGGGTTCGCTCTACATCGCGGCCTTTGGTGTGATCAACGGCTACATCCTCTACATTACCATGATGGTCGCCCAGTGCTTCTCGTACGGCCTGCAGCCCATTGCCGCCTTCAACGCCGGCGCCAAGGCGTGGGCGCGCCTCAAGGAAACGCTCTCCTGCACGCTTAAGTACCAGGTCGTGACGCTTGCTGCGGTGTCTGCTGTGCTATGGGTGGCCGCAACGCCGGTCTGCGCCTTTTTTGCTGGTAGCGACCCGGCGCTCGTCGAGGTTGCCGCCAACGCCACGCGCATCGTTATCCTGGCCGTGGCCCTGGGCTATCTTGCCATGACCATGTCGATGTACTTCCAGGCGGTTGAGAAGGTGGGTATCGCCACGTTCACCGGTCTGCTCCGCTACGTGATCTGCTCCGTGCCGCTTATGTACCTGCTTGGCAACATGATGGGCGTTCAGGGTGTCTGGTTTGCCTTGGTGGCGGCTGACGCCATCACTGGTCTTATCTCCATCGCCCTCGCCGTCCGCGAATCCAAGCGACTTGCCACGCTCTAGACTCGGACACGGCCGGCCCGCGATAGTCGAATAAGTCAACTCGCCTGCAAGCCACCACAATGGGGACAGTTCCCATTGTGGTGGCTATTGTTATTTAGGGTCTGAGATTTCGGCTCTATAAATAACGTTTTTGAACTGGGCTACTATAAGATTGTGGAAAACACTACTACAAGATTATGGAAAACGCTACTGCGAGATTATGGCAAATGATACTATACGATTATGGTAACAGCGTTATAAGGGGCGTTGATATGGCCGAGTACATTAACAGGGATTTGCATGAGTTGCTCATTCGCATGGCGGGTTGGTTTCCTGTTGTGTCGTTGACGGGGCCTAGGCAGAGCGGAAAGTCTACGCTGGTTAGGCATGCCTTTCCCGACTATTCCTATGTCACGCTTGAGGACCCCCAAACGAGGCGCGCGGCCTTGGAGGATCCGGTGAGTTTTATCCGCAACCGAAAGGGCGGACTCATCATCGATGAGGCGCAATACGCCCCGGATTTGTTCTCGATGATCCAGGTTGTTTCGGATGAGCGGGGAGATGCCGGTCAATACATCCTTACGGGATCGCAAAACTTTTTGATGATGAAAAGCATCGGCCAGTCTCTTGCCGGGCGAGTCGGGATCTTAAAATTGCTGCCATTTTCGTTTCGAGAAGCGGAGAGGGGCCAGCAGGGGCAGTTGGAAGTGGATTTGTTTGCGCTCGAAGGGGGATACCCTCGCCTGCGTTCCGCCGGAATGCCGTCCTCGGTTTATTTCCCCAGCTATATTGATACCTATGTTGAGCGCGATGTTGTGGGCTTGCTTGACGTGCGCAATAAAGCGGAGTTTCATAAGTTACTGTCCATAATTGCCCAGAGCGCCGGTGCTCTCATTAATATATCTTCGCTTTCTCGAGATACGGGTGTGAACGTATCGACCATTAAAAGCTGGTTGTCTATCCTGGAGCAGAGCTACCTGACGTTTTCACTGCAGCCTTATTATGCAAATGCCAGGAAACGTTTGACTAAAACGCCCAAGCTTTATTTTTACGACACGGGGCTGCTCTGCTACTTGCTCAAAATTGGATCACTGGAGCAACTTTTGGAGAGCCCTTATCTGGGGGCAGTTTTCGAAAACCTCATCGTTTCCGAAACGGCGAAGAGCCATCTCAACGTGGGCGAGAATCCCGAGTTGTATTTCTATAGGGACGACGGCAAGCGAGAAATCGATTTGCTCGACTGCACAAACTCAGGGAGTCCCAAGGCTATCGAAATAAAATCATCCAGAACGTATCACGATAAGTACGCCCGCCATTTACAGGCTGTATGCGATGAGATCGACATTGCAAAAGATGCGCGCTATGTTGTGGCCCGCGTGGATTCAACGTATGAGTCGAAAGACTGTAGCGTGGTCTCGGCGCGTGATTGGCTTTTGCGATAACAAGTTCGGCGTATTAACAACTGCCGCGAAGGGTCCGGATCCCTTTCGCGGCGGTTTTTTGCCGATCCGGTGCGCCTCAGATGCAAGTGAGTAGGCTTTTTTGGATCTGTCGAGCACACCGCGACAAACGCTAAATAAAACCGCAGGTCAGAGCTGTGGCGTTTTGGAGTGTGCTCGGCCTCCTGCAAAAGGTCTACTCACTTGGTTTTTCGGCGAGAAGGCCGCCGCAAGGGCAAGTAGCTCCCCTCGCGGCGGTTGGCGTTTTCCCAGATAAAACCTGCCAAAATAAACCTGTCCCTTTTTGGCATGTCCCTTTTGGCGTGGCTGATTGGTTTGGGCTGTTTTGGAGAAAGCCCATGAGGTGGCACTCAGGCTAATCCTGCGTGTCGCCTCCGTACATGTAGACGATAAAGCCGTCGCCGGTGTCTTGGCTGTGATCCTCCAGGATGCGTTTCATGTTGAGGTGCTCGTAGAACTGCCAGTCGGAGTTGCAGTCGCTCATCAGGAAGAACTTGGTGCAGCCTGCCTTGGCGAGCTCGGCGCGCGCAAGGTCGATAAGCGCGCGGCCGAGCCCCTTGCCCTGCCACTCGGGCACGATGATGATCAGGTTGAGCTGGCCCTGGGCATACTCGTTGCCTGTGGCGGCAAAGCGATCCGCCGTGGCCTTTTCGCGACTGTCGCCGAAGAGCGAGCCCTCGAGCTTGGCGTCGGCAGCCTTTGCCATTTCGGTTGCCTGGGCGAGCATCTCGTTGTAGCAGGACTCCCACGTGGGGTTGGTGCGCGGCTTGCCGTCCTCGAAGATGCCGATGCAGCAGGCGGCGATAATGCGGCCCTCGGCCTCGGCGACAAGCGCGATAGGTGAGCGTTGCAGCTGCATAGCGATGTTAAAGCGCGCGCAGAAATCGGCAGCTTCGACGTCGCCGCGGTTGCGCAGCGTGTTGCACCACAGCTGGTTGTAGATGGCAGCGATGCCGGTCAGGTCGTCGAGCGTGGCGGCGCGCAGGGTTACGTTGTCAAGGCTCATGAAGGCTCCTTCCAAGTTGGGTCAGGCCACCTCTGAGTGTGACATGGACGCAGGGCGGCCGCATCAATCATTCGGCAGGCGAGCCCCGATCCCTCGGGGACGGAGGAAAAGGGGTCACGAGTGAGGATTTTCGGACGCTTGCCCGACGAGAGTGGATAATCTCCCACTTTGAGCGCGAACATGGGCCAAAAACGGGAGATTATCCACTCTCGTGGTGAGCGGGCCCTTGTGTCGATTCATTCCCTTTTTAGTAGGCTGTGCTTGCACTTTAGCGTGCGACAGCGGATAATGCCGAGCACTCGACAATACGCTTTTTGCTCTCTCTATAGATTGAGGAGGCCCCTATGGCCATGGATTTCAAACGCAGGCTGCCGATCCCCATGGAGATCCGCGAGGAAATGCCGCTTTCCGCCGAGCTTACCGCTAAGAAGCAGGCATTCGACGCCGAGGTCGCCAAGGTCTTTACCGGCGAGGACGCGCGCAAGGTGCTCATCATCGGCCCGTGCTCTGCCGATCGCGAGGATTCGGTCCTCGAGTACATGAACCGCCTGGCCAAAACCGCCGAGGAGGTCAAGGACAAGCTCATCCTCATCCCGCGTGTCTACACCAACAAGCCGCGCACCAAGGGTACCGGCTACAAGGGTCTACTGCACAATCCCGACCCCGAGGCGCCCGATGACCTGCTCGAGGGCGTCAAGGCCATTCGCCACATGCACCTGCGCGTCATCGAGGAGACCGGCTTCTTTACCGCCGACGAGATGCTCTACCCCTCTAACTATCAGTACCTTGTCGATCTGCTGAGCTACGTCGCTGTGGGCGCGCGCTCGGTCGAGAACCAGGAGCACCGTCTGGTGTCGAGCGGCATTTCGGTGCCGGTGGGCATGAAGAACCCCACTGCCGGCTCCACCACCGTCATGCTCAACTCCATCTACGCCGCTCAGGCGCATCAGAGTTTCATCTTCCGCAACTGGGAGGTCGAGTGCGACGGCAATCCGCTCGCGCACGCCGTTATGCGTGGCTACATCGGTCTCGATGGGCGCACCTACCCCAACTACCACTACGAGCACCTCGAGCGCCTGGCCGAGCGCTATACCGAGCACGCCGGCTATGCCAATCCGGCAGCGGTCATCGACTGCAACCACGACAACTCGGGCAAGCGTCCACTGGAGCAGTATCGCATTTGCAAGGAGGTGCTCGACAGCTGCCGCCGCAACGAAGCCATTTCAAGGCTGGTCAAGGGCTTTATGATCGAGTCCTACCTTGAGGACGGCAACCAGCCGGTCGACGGCGGTGTCTTTGGCAAGTCGATCACCGATCCGTGCCTGGGCTGGGAAAAGACCGACTACCTCATTCACGAGATCGCGGAGCGGGTTTAGTTACGCGGGTTTTCGCTGACTCTGCCAAGACATCGGCGGTCCCGTTGCTGCCGGGCACTCATTGGGGACAGACTTAAATGAGTGCTCGCAGAATGAGAGTGGATAATCTCCCGTTTTTAAGTAGTCGTTGGGGACGTTCTTGTTTGACTGGTCGTTTAAGAACGTCCCCAATGACTACCCTGTTGGCCTTTTCCAGGCCCTGTGGGCAAAAAATGGCAAATATGAGTACTGTTGCTATTGTAGTGCCATATTGCCGGCAAAAGATAATAGACATAACAGAAAATATGTTCATTAACCTAACACATATAAGCCCGCTATAGAGCTATTTGAGTAATTTAGGAGCGCGTGCAAGGTGGCGCGCGCAGACGTGGTGTAAGAGCGTCCCGAGGTCCGTCGCTGCA